>DAOVFE010000003.1 GCA_030673085.1 Anaerolineales bacterium
ATGCTTCCAATATCAAGGGGCGGATTGAGGAAATCAAGGTTGAAATCGACAAATCAACCAGCGACTACGATCGCGAAAAGCTGGAAGAGCGCCTGGCGAAGTTGTCTGGCGGCGTAGCGGTGATTCGCGTCGGCGCGGCAACTGAGACTGAGCTGAAGGAAAAGAAACATCGGGTTGAGGATGCCTTATCAGCCACACGGGCGGCAGTCGAAGAAGGCATTGTCCCCGGAGGCGGTGTGGCATTGCTTAACACGCTAGATAAGGTGAAAGACCTTAAGATGGAGGACGAAGATGCCAATATTGGCGTTAACGTCGTCCGCAAGGCGCTGATACGTCCTATGCACGGCATCATAGATAATGCCGGCCTAGATGGCGCAGTAGTTGCCAGTATCATTAGCCGTAAGCAGGAAGAAGAAAAGAACGACAAAATAGGCTTCGATGTGATCAAGGGTGAGTATGTCGACATGGTTAAAGCCGGCATCATTGATCCAGCAAAGGTCACTAAAGGCGCACTTGAGAATGCGGCTTCGATCGCTGCGATGATCCTGACTACCGAGGCTTTAATTACTGATATCCCGAAAGAGGAAAGCGCACCCGCTGCGCCGCAAATGCCGCCAGGTTACTAAATCGGCGATGATGCATTTTTTCCCTTCGGATGGAAGACATTACCAGCCCCTCTCTACAGAGGGGCTGGTTTCTATCGGATATCCGTCAGTCTGCTGTCATATATATTGCGTTCGATTATTGCATTATATATAAAACGAATTGCAAAATCTTATCATGAATGCACTGAAAAAAGCCCAAATGCGAGATAGGCATTTTCCTACTGGAGGATACTTTTTTCAGTGGACTCTTATTATGTGAAGATAAAAGTTATAGAGGTGATGATAGTGACCGATTCAGCTAATAAGAAATTACGTCGCTCGAGAAGCGATCGCATAATCGCCGGGGTCTGTGGAGGGTTAGGCGAATTCTTTGGGCTTAATCCAATCTGGTTCCGGCTGGGCTTACTCATTTTGTTGATTCCAGGCGGTCTGCCAGGGCTTGTGCCTTATATTCTGCTTTGGCTGATCATCCCAAAAGGTTAATGCAGGGGAAAATTCGCTTCTGACTCTTAATCATGTCGGCAATCGAATAGCTATCTAACCAGAAAATGATGATTATGTTCAATTCAAACTGCTAGCCAATCATTCCTAACAATGCAGCCAAGGCGACAAGAGCAAGTAGGATCATGCAGCCAGTAGCGAAAATACGAAAAGTGAACCTGAGCAATGTTTTAAGAATCATCCACCCGATCGCCAGTCCGACAAGGATGAGAGCGAGATTAAGCAGAGTTCCTCCTTGTGAAAAAATCATCTTCCCACCTCAGTTCTTAATTTCTAGAATATCACCTGATTTTATGACGGTATCAACAAGATTTCCCCCAAAACGGTATCCAAGATGGCGGTAATCGGGAGCTTGCAGAATTAGAATATCGGCCTGTTTTCCTGGCCTCAGGCTGCCAATTTGATCGTCTTTACGGATAGCAAATGCAGCGTTGATAGTTGCTGCGGCTATGGCTTGTTTTGGTGTTAGCCGCATATAACGACAGGCGAGTGCAATTGCGAATTGCATACTTTCGCACCAGGCTGTCCCCGGATTAAGGTCAGTTGCCAGAGCCAGAAAGCCATCAGCCTGGATGATTTGCCTTGCCGGTGTATAAGCGTCCTCGGCCAACCCGAAGGGCGTACAAGGTAATGCCACCGCGACCGTATCTGATTGCCCTAACGCTTGAATATCTGCTGCCGATGCCCTTACCAAGTGGTCAGCCGAGACGGCGCCTAATTCGACTGCAAGACTTGTGCCGCCGATCGACTTGAATTCATCGGAATGGATTTTCAATCCAAAGCCAAGGCGTTTAGCTGTTTCAAGAATCTTCCGGCTTTGGGCCAGGTTGAAAGCGCCCTCCTCACAGAATACATCAACGAATGGCAGGGGGCGGTTGCCGCCATTTTTCTCCCACCAGGATCGCACTGCGGGCAGCATCTCTTCTCCGATCAGGTTGGCGTAGGCTTCTGGATGATCGGTGTATTCGGGCGGGATGGCATGAGCGCCTAAGAATGTTGGAATAAGATCGATTGGACAGCTTTCGTCGAGGCGCAGTATGGCTTCAAGCATTCGCAGCTCAGTTTGAGTTTCCAGCCCATAGCCGGTCTTCGCTTCGGCGGTAGTAGTGCCGTGGCTTAGCATATTGTGCAATCGGGGGAGGGTTTCTTCCATCATTTGATGGATATTTGCGGCGCGGGTTTGGCGCACAGTAGAAACGATGCCGCCGCCGGTGGCCATGATCTGCATGTAACTGGCGCCGGCAATACGCATTTCAAATTCGGCTGCACGATCACCCACCCAAAGGAGATGAGTATGAGGATCGACCAAGCCAGGCATAACGACCTTTCCTCGCGCATCGATAGAGCGCGCCGATCGGAAATTGGATTGAAGCTCGGCGGTTGTTCCAGTGGCTAGAATGGTTTTCCCAGAAATGGCAATTGCGCCATCTCTGATGATTCCCAGATCTCCTAGCTGCGAACCGCGTTGAGGGCCGGAAGTTAAAGTCAATAATTGGGAAGCAGAGTGGATCAGCAGATCAGCTTGCATAGTCAAACTCCTATCATCAGTCCTAATGATCTATCTGCGACGGGACATCTTTAAATTAAAGAGATATGATGAAAAACCAACTGTAAACAAGTTTAACACGATAGCGGCTTTTGTATTAGACCAGAATGCAATTCTCAAGAGATATACCGTCTCATTTCTCGCATTTGGGCTTTTTTCAGTGCAATCATTAATAACGGATTTCATTTTCACTCAGACGCAGAATGTTATTCGTGCCTTTAAATTCATGACTCTAATGACGGTTCTAAATATCCATGTTAGTCAATGCCAATTAACCTAATCTCATTTATCGATTAATGAAATCAGATTCAGCCTAGATGGAGGCTAGCTTAAAGTCAAAGGATCAAGAGATTTGCTTCTATGATGTTTCAGACAGTAAGGATGCAAGATGCGCGTTTGGGAGCCTGGGAATAATCAGCCGATCCGGTATGATAGGAAGCTGAATGTGCTATCTGGGATTATCATACGGGAAGATAAAAGCTGTTTAAAGCAAGCCTCTCGCCAAGCTAAGAGCCCGGCGAGAGAGGGTTTTTCTGGCGAGTGCCATGATTAAAAACATATCTCCACAAGGCCGCCTTCTTCTTATATTAAAGATCATTTTGATAATAGGCCGGCTTTTTATGGGAAAAAGACAGAATACCCCGCAGCTTGCTGTGGGGATGAATGGCAAGCGGGGGTTTGGGGGCTGTCGCCCCCATATTGGCTTTTTCCTTAGAAGATGCCCCGCAGCTTGCTGCGGGGTTCTTCACTGGAACGGAATTATGTTTGTGTAGGAATACTCATTCCGAGAAGCCCCTAGTAGTCCTAGAATAAATCCAACAAGGACTATTTCAGCATTGGCATCTTGATGGCATGGCGTTTAGCGGCGTTGATGGCTTGCTTATACCCAGCATCAGCATGGCGGACAACTCCAATTCCAGGGTCATTTGTCAATACCAGTTCAAGTCGTCGTGCGGCTTCGGGCGTGCCATCGGCGACAATCACCTGTCCGGCATGTTGGCTGTAGCCGATTCCAACTCCGCCGCCATGGTGAAAGGAAACCCAAGTCGCTCCGCTGATGGCGTTGAGCATGGCATTCAATAGCGGCCAGTCACTGATTGCATCGGAACCATCGAGCATGTGCTCAGTCTCGCGATTGGGAGAGGCAACAGAGCCAGCATCGAGATGATCGCGTCCGATGACAATCGGAGCTTTCAGCTCACCGCTGGCAACCATATCGTTGAACTTTAACCCGGCTCGGGAGCGATCACCATACCCGAGCCAGCAGATGCGGGATGGGAGCCCCTGGAAATGGACTTTCTCACGGGCTAGCATTATCCAACGGTGAAGCGGCTCGTCCTCGGGGAAAAGCTCCAATATAGCATCGTCGGTGCGGTAGATATCCTCCGGATCGCCGGACAGAGCCACCCAGCGGAATGGTCCCTTCCCCTCACAAAATAGCGGCCGGATATAAGCCGGAACGAATCCAGGGTAGTTAAAGGCATCTTTCACGCCGGCATCGAAAGCTCGCTGACGAAGGTTGTTCCCATAGTCAAAAACCTCCGCGCCGCGGCTTTGAAATGTGAGCATAGCCTCCACATGGAGAGCCATTGATTTCATCGCTCGCTGTGCATACTCCTTTGGATCAGAATCCCGTAAAGCAAGCGCATCTTGGAGGCTTATCCCATTGGGAATATACAGCATCACATCGTGAGCGGGCGTCTGGTCGGTAACGATATCGGGTATGATGTCTCGCAGGACTAATTCGGGATAAACGTCAGCCGCATTGCCTATAAGACCGACGGAGAAAGGTGCTTCTTTGTCGATCGCTGGCCTAATTAGCGCCATTGCTTTATCGAGATCATCTACTACAACATCAAGATAACCATGATTAATCTGGCGCTGAGCGTGGTCTGGATCAACCTCAACGATCAGCCCGACGCCCTCATTCATACTAATGGCTAATGGCTGGGCGCCGCTCATCTCGCCGAGCCCGGCAGTAAGTACAAATTTTCCCTTCAGGGAAGGCCAGCCCTGCTGCTTCGCCAGCGAGGAAAGGGTCTCGTATGTTCCCTGTAAGATACCTTGGGTGCCGATATAGATCCAAGAACCGGCAGTCATCTGGCCGTACATGATCAGGCCTTTCCTGTCTAGATCGTTAAAATACTCTTGGGTTGCCCAATGTGGAACCAGGTTGGAATTGGCGATCAGGACTCGAGGGGCATCGGGATTAGTCTTGAACACGCCCACCGGCTTGCCGGATTGCACCAGCATAGTCTCATCATTCTCAAGGTCCTTAAGGGATGCCAGGATGGCGTCGAAGCATTCCCAATTGCGGGCAGCCTTGCCGTTGCCTCCGTATACTATCAATTTTTCTGGATAGCCAGCGACCTCTGGATCGAGGTTATTCTGAATCATGCGATAAGGAGCTTCTGTAAGCCAGGACTTGCAGGTGAGTTTCGTCCCACGTGGGGCTCTGACGGTACGGGGTGCAGACATTTCAACCTCCTTTTATGGGGCGGGCGTTTTTACGCCGCCCATTTTGTATATACATTTAATTATAGATAGCGGCAATAATTGCGCTCCGAATCGAAGGCACTTAGGTGTTGCTCTACAAATGCAAACCAGAGTGTCATCAACCTGGGGGAAAATGGTGAATGCTTCTTTTGGTTTCTATATTTCAATTTATATCTGATCATCTACTAGCGGCTTTCCGCCAACAACGGATGACTGGCCAATGAATCAAGGAAGAAAGCTTAACCGGATCTGATTGTCTATTGTTGCTATATACAGAGTCATTTTATTTTCGGCTGATTATAAAATCGCATACATGGAGACTTAGAAAGGAACTCGGTTTGTAGATAGGCGCTGAGAATAGGGCTAACGGCATCCTCATTGCGTACTTTTACCTCGACATAATTTTGTAAAGGCTTCTTTTTGATATCCTCGGTGAAGCTGGCAAACATCTCTATGCCTATATAGCTGCCTGAATTATAGGACGCCGTATGAGTTGGTCAAGCTGCGATTTGGGCTTTATGGAAATGATGATGGAAATATTCATAGAAAAAGCCCCGCCAGACGCCGGTGGAGCCATGTTTGCATTGCAAGGATAGCCATGGTCAGCTTGAATCTTCATGCAACCCGGAAATGAAAGATTGCCATGGTTTGAAGCTGTTTAGCGTGGTTAGGTCTTTTCAAATGAATTGACTGTGTCTGCAGGGTTTTGAAAAACATATTTGCCCATAAAAGCGTGTCCCTTTCGGCAAGTCTCTTTTTCAACACTCTCTGTCTGATTGATTGGCCAAAGATGTAAAAGTTGTCGATTTTAACTTTCTTACCAATTCAGATTGGGCTTCGCAAAAAATTTTATGAACTGGGCAGCTATCGCTAAATGGGCAACAATCCGGGGAGGACACGCATTCATTCAGCGAAATGGGACCGTCGATAACTTCGATGACTTCTAGCAAAGATATCTTCTCAGGTCTGCGGGCCAGGGATACCCCGCCTCGCGCACCCCTTGAAGTCTGCACTATGCCGGAGATAGATAGCCGGGAAACAATCTTGGCCAGAAAGGATGATGGGATTTTCTGTTCAACGGCGATCTGGCTGGTCGGCGCTCGTCCTCCTTGGCCGAGAGCGGCCAGATGCATCACAGCTCGGATTGCATAATCAGCTTGTCGAGTTATCTGCATAAAACCTCCCGATATTTCTTTCAGGTAAAATATTGGTCATTAAAGATGTAAATTGTCAAGTTTGTTATGAGTATATATCTTTACAGCATGATTAGACAAGTGAATTGTAAGGGGCTGTTGAGAAAAAGAAATCATTTGCAAGGGAAAGGCCGCAGCAGTAAGCTATGGGGGTCCTTCTAAGGAAAAAGCACTCGCAAGGGAATGCGTACTGATGATCACTTGGCATTTACTTGGGCTTCGCTGCGTTCAGTCCACGGCGAGCGGCAGCGGGCGTTGTACACTATAGGGTACTCTGGCTTTTTTCATGAGGGGCTCTTTTAAGGGTAGATATATTTATTACATTCTCTTGCTTCATCGAAGCTGTATGATCGCTTGCGAGTTGTAACTGTCCGAATTTACTTCAAGCATGGTATCATTGCGCGGTATTTGCAACCTTTCTGGCTAGAATAGATGAAGCTGGATGAAGGGAAGGCGAAATGAAGAGAATCACGGTAATAGGCGTTGGATATGTCGGTCTGGTCACCGGATCGTGCTTCGCCGATTTGGGCAATCGCGTAATTGGATTAGACATTAATGAAGAAAAGATTGAGGGTTTGAAGCAAGCCATTCTTCCGATTTATGAACCCGGCTTGGAGGAAATGGTAGCCAGAAACATGTCGGCAGGACGTTTGACATTCACCACATCCTATGCTGAGGCGCTTAAAGATGCGGAATTCGTATTTATCGCAGTTGGTACTCCTTCCGGAGTGGATGGTGAAGCAGATTTGCAGCATGTGCGTGCCGCTGCAATTGATATTGCCAAGGTGATGGTAAAGCCGCTGATCGTCATCAATAAGTCAACCGTTCCAGTTGGCACGGGAGACTGGGTGGCGGATATTATTCATGCCCACCAGCCAAAACCGATACCTTTCTCAGTAGTCTCGTGTCCCGAATTCTTGCGCGAGGGTTCAGCGATTAGTGATTTTATGAATCAGGCGCGCACGGTGCTTGGCTCGCTTGACCCGGATGCGGCGGAGAAGGTTGCCCAATTGCACCTTCCACTGCGCACTCCGATTATGAGACCTGATCTTCGTGCAGCGGACATGATTAAATATGCTTCCAATGCCTTCCTGGCAACCAAGATCTCCTTTATCAACGAGATTGCTAATATTTGCGAGATGCTTGGCGCAGATGTAAAAGAAGTCGCTACTGGTATGGGCTACGACCCGAGGATTGGATCTCAATTCCTTGACGCTGGTTTGGGATATGGCGGGTCCTGTTTTCCTAAGGATGTCAAAGCGTTGGCATACATGGCCAATAAGAACGGGAATCGTTCGCGACTGCTGAAAGCGGTGATGGAAATCAACAGCGAACGCCGCAAGCTGATAGTGGAAAAGACACGTCAAGCCATCGGGGATTTTTCGGGCAAGGTCATAGGGTTGCTGGGGCTGACGTTTAAACCAAACACCGACGACCTGCGCGATGCTCCTTCGCTAGAAATTGCGCAACTACTGATTGCCGAAGGCGCTCAGGTTCGAGCATATGATCCGGTGGGAATGCCAGGCGCCAAGGTCTTGAATCCGGAGATCGAGATGGCGAGCGATGCTTATACATTGGCAAAAGGATGTGATGCCATTATCGTAAACACGGAATGGAATGAGTTTAAGCATGTTGACCTGAAGCGGATTCAAAAAGCAATGCGCCAGCCAGTGGTTATTGATGGTCGCAATATCTATGATCCGGCTCAAATGACGGCTCTCGGCTTTTGTTATATGGGCGTGGGGCGCGGTTATCTGAAAGGCGGACGACCGTTAAGCAGTTCATCATCGAAGGAGGAAGATGTTGCTTGAATGGGTGCGATCGTATGAGTGATAGTCACCAGAAAGTTTTGCAAACACGGCTGAGCAATGGCCTTGAGGTTCGCCTTAAAGAGATCCATACCGCGCCTTTGATCAGCAATTGGATCTGGTATCGGGTAGGCTCGCGCAATGAACGTCCGGGACTAACCGGCATATCTCATTGGGTTGAGCATATGCAATTTAAAGGAACAGAGGAATTTCCAGAGGGTGTGCTTGATCGGATGATTTCGCGCAATGGGGGCATTTGGAACGCTTTCACTCACCTTGATTTCACTGCCTTTATGGAGGTCATGCCGGCCGATCAAATCGATCTAGCGCTGCGTCTTGAGGCCGATCGAATGGCCAATAGCCTTTTCAAGCCTGAAGAAGTCAACTCTGAACGAACTGTAATCATCTCTGAACGACAAGGGCAAGAAAATCAACCCACCTTTCGTTTAGCAGAGAAGGTCAAAGCAGCTGCGTACCAGTTGCATCCTTATCATCACGAAGTTATCGGCGAAATGGCGGATCTAAAGCGTATTACAAGGGACAACTTGTATGCGCATTATCGCAGTTATTATGTTCCTAGCAACGCGATACTGGCGCTTGCTGGCGATTTCGAATGCCAAGCAATGCTAGACAGAATACGTGAGCTGTACGAGCCGCTCACCAGCCGACCGAAGATGGATTTTCTAGCGCAAATTGAGCCGCCGCAGCAGAGAGAGCGCCGAGTAACGGTTAACGGTCCGGGAGAAACATCATATCTTGAAGTTGCCTATCATGCACCGCGTGGCAGCGATCCTGATTTCATGGCTCTTACTGTGCTGGATAGTGTCCTCACAGGGGCTTCCGGCTTGCGTGTTATGGGCGGGGGACTTTCGAACAAGACTTCGCGCCTTTACCATGCATTAGTCGAGGGTGAAATAGCCGCTGCAGTGAGCGGATCGCTGTCGACGACTGTGGATCCTTATCTCTATGGAATCTGGGTGACAGTTCGCCCAGATCAGACACCCGAGAAAGCCCTGGATGTTCTAGATGGCGAAATATCGCGACTGATTGATCGGCCAGTTGCAGCAGAAGAAGTAGCCAAATCAATTAAGCAAGCGCGCGCTCTTTTTGCATATGGTAGTGAAAGCATCACCAACCAGGCATTCTGGCTGGGGTATAGCGAGATGTTTGCAGATTATTCCTGGTTTGAAGAGTACCTAGACCGGATTGCTGAGATTAGTCCGGAGGATGTGCATGCTGTAGCCCAAAAGTATCTAAATCCCGCAAATCGGGTGGTAGGGATTTATCAGCCCGTAACCGAGAAAGCGCATGTCTAAACCAAATAATACGCTGCCCAAATTGGATATTCGTTCATTGCCTGGGCCCGATAACATTCTTAGGCGCGAGTTGGAGAATGGCATTATTGTGTTGGCGCGAGAGAACTTTTCCAGCCCATCTATTGTGGTCTCAGGATTTCTAAGGGCTGGCGCACTTGATGACGCGCGAGATAAAGCGGGATTGGCCAATCTGACTGCATCGGCATTAATGCGTGGAACCAAACGCCGCTCCTTTAATGATATTTATGAGACGATTGAGTCGATCGGCGCCGGCCTGAGCTTCGCCGCCGGAAATCACAGCACAGCTTTTTGGGGGAAGTGCTTGGCCGAAGACCTTACGGTTCTCCTGGATTTGCTCGCCGACGGGTTGAGGAATCCATCCTTTCCCTCGAATGAAATTGAGCGCCTGCGTTCCGAGCGCCTGACCGGGCTGGCTATTCGTGATCAAGATACTGGCGCCAGAGCGAAACTTGCTTTTAATAAACTTGCATATCCAGACCATCCCTACAGTATTCCAAGTGATGGCTATGTCGAAACGATCGAACGATTGACTGTGGCTGATTTGCAGGAATTCCACAAAGATCACTATGGTCCCCAAGCCATGATAATCTGCGTCGTTGGCGCAGTAAAAGCCGAAGCTGCAGTAGACGCGATCGAAGCAAGCCTGGGCCGATGGACCAACCTCAATAAAAGTAACCAACCAGAATTGCCTCCGATAAAAACGCTTCAGGGCATCCTACGTGAGGATGTTGTGCTGGAGGGCAAGAGTCAGTGTGACCTGGTTCTAGGCATTCCGGGGCCGAGCCGTTTCTATCCATCCTATATTGCTGCCGCCCTGGGGAATAATATTCTAGGGCGATTTGGCCTGTTTGGTCGAATTGGCGATAGTGTGCGTAAGGCAGAAGGGCTGGCATATTATGCTTATAGCACTATCGAAGGTGGTCTTGGTCCGGGTGCATGGCAGGTGACCGCCGGAGTGAATCCGGTAAATATTAAGAAGGCGATCAAACTGATTCAGCAAGAGATCGGTCGGTTAGTGACTGAAGGTGTAACTGAAGAGGAATTGAATGACAACCAAGCTAATTTCATTGGAAGCCTGCCGATTGGGCTTGAATCGAATGAGGGCGTAGCGATCTCCTTGGTGCATATGGAACAATATGGATTGGGGTTAGATTACTACCAGCGATATCCTGATTTAATCGCGGCGGTAACACGCGAGCAAATACTTCAGGCCGCGCGACAATTCCTGAATCCGGAGAATTTAGCCATCGCTGTTGCAGGGCCAGGGAGGGAACACAAATAGCCATGGTTTGCTGTGGGGTGGATCAGGTTGAAGTTAGTCGGATTGATCAGATTATCTTACGCCATGGCCAGCGCTTTTTTGAGCGTTGTTTCACTCAGCAAGAGGTCATTGATGCCCGGGGACATACCGCTGCTCTAGCGGCTAGGTTTGCGGCCAAGGAAGCTGTGGCCAAGGCGCTTGGCACTGGAATTGGCGCGGTTGGGTGGCGCGAAATTGAAATTGTCTCGGATTCCAACCGGCGACCGATTCTACGATTGCATGGCAAGGCGGCAAGAATTGCTGAGGAGCTGGATCTTAGTGAATGGTCTGTAAGCCTTAGTCATACCCGGGATTATGCCGTCGCTATCGTAGTAGCGTTGGGAAACCGGATAACATCAACATAATAAAGTAGCCTAAAGAATTCAGAGGTCTGATGACGATGATGGATATATCCATTGGATTGATAAGCGAGACAACTGAAATTGTCATACCCGAAAAGGCAGCAGCACATATAGGTAGCGGAAAGCTGCAAGTATATGCTACACCAGCAATGGTGTCGCTGATTGAGAGGACCTGCCGGGATATGATTGATCCCCTGCTTCCGTCCGGGGAAACGTCGGTAGGCAGCTTGTTAAAGGTGCGCCATCTTGCGCCAACGCCGATTGGAAAAGAAGTAAAAGCTCGAGCGGAGGTTATCTCCGTTGAAGGGAACAAGGTTACTTTTCATGTCTCTGTGGAGGATGAGGTTGAGTTGGTTGGAGAAGCTGAGCATCAGCGAGTAATTATCGATGAGGGGAGATTCATAAAGCGTGTACGGATGAAGGCTGGCATCGAGTGATGACATATAATAGTTAAAAAAATGAGATTTTGACGAAACTAGGGGCGCATGGTATACTTTTTTACTCCCGCCAATGATCTGGCGGGAGAAATTCTGCCCTGAAGAAGGGCAAATACACACGCTTCCTGACTTAGAAGGGCGTACTGGTTGGGCAACCAGTTCCGGCTGAGGATGAAGGGGGCGGAGGTATAACGCATAGGAGGGAAGAAACCCGTGTCCGTTGTTAGCATGAAAGCACTTTTAGAAACAGGCGTTCACTTTGGTCATCGAACCAGCAAGTGGAATCCAAGGATGAAATCGTATATCTTCACCGAGCGCAACGATATTCATATCATTGACCTACAACAAACTATGAGGGCTCTCGATGTGGCCTATGAGCTTGTTCGCAGCAAGGCAGCAGAGGGGGGTAAGTTGCTTTTTGTGGGGACCAAGCGACAGGCGCAGGAAACAATGCAAGTAGAAGCCGAGCGTTGCGGGATGCCTTATGTGAACTGCCGCTGGCTAGGCGGCACTCTAACGAATTGGAGTACTATTCGGAGCCGAATCAGCGAATTGGAACGGCTTGAGCATCAGCGCGATGAGGGCATATTTGAGCGTCTTACCAAGAAGGAAGCCCTGACTCTAGAACGCAAGATTGATCGTCTTGAAGGCCGGTTGGGCGGCATTCGCCACATGCAAGATTTGCCGGATATGATCTTTGTTGTCGATGTGCGACGAGAAGAAACGGCGATCCACGAAGCCAACTTGCTTAATCTTCCGGTAGTTGCATTGGTTGATACAAATTGTGACCCAAGCGGCATAGATTATGTTATTCCATCGAATGATGATGCTATTCGCGCCATAAAGCTTCTAACTTCAAAGATGGCTGATGCCGTGTTGGAAGGGAAAGCTCTGCATAAAGAGCAAGAGCAGGAAGAAGAGGCTTTGTCGGAAAGACGCGAAGCTGAGGAACCTATTAAAGTCAGCATAAGCGATGATGAACTGCTCGGCGCAGCAACTCTTGCTAAGCTGAAAAGCGGCGCATATGATGAATCCAATGGTCAACCAGCTTCAGAGCTTGAAGCCCCGAGCGAGCGCAAGGCGGAAGATCAGGATAAAGAAGTAGAAGTTGTTTCTTTGGAAGTTGCAGTAGACGATCAGAATGTCCTTACTCAGGTTGATGAAGATATCAAAGCTAAAGGCGACGAAAGCGCGGATAAACAGGCTGAAGCGGATGATGCTGAAGCCGATAATAGTGAAGCCAGCGAACCCCAAGAAGGGGAAAACTAAGATGACGACCTCAGCCGCACTCGTAAAGGAACTTCGCAAAACGACCGGAGCCGGCATGCTGGATTGTCGCAATGCGTTGGATGCGAGTAATGGCGATCTTGAGAAGGCCGTTGTCCTCTTGCGTGAAAAGGGATTGGCCGATGCCGAGAAGCGATCCGGCCGAGAGACCAGGAACGGTGTATTGGATCTCTATAGCCATGGCGAAGGGCGTATAGCTGTCATGGTAGAGGTCAATTGTGAGACTGATTTTGTGGCTCGAACGAAGGAATTTCGAAGCTTTGCTCACGAAATTGCTCTCCAGATTGCGGCGGCTGCGCCAAGATGGATTAGCGTGGAGGATGTGCCTTCGGATATCTCTGAAAACGAGGGCGAGAAAAGCCGCAAACTGGCGCAGGAAGAGGGCAAACCGGAGAATATTATCGAACGGATTGTCGAGGGCCGACTCAGCAAATTCTTTGATGAGAACTGTCTACTCCGCCAGGAGTATGTAAGGGACGATTCTAAAACGGTTAACCAGTTTCTTCAAGAGATGATTGCGTCCACGGGGGAAAATATCACTATCCGGCGTTTTAAGCGTTGGACTGTGGGCGAGGAAATAGAGTAAATAGATCGGGCTAACTTTCTGTTGGCCCGCTTTTATGTTATGCTTCCAGCGATTGTATGCGGATTGACAGCACCAATGCGGATGTTATTTAGATACATTTGGGGCATTCATGGAGCGAGAAACGCAACTCAAGGGGAGTAAGAAACCGATCTACCATCGTATCTTGCTAAAACTTGGTGGAGAGGCTCTGGCGGGCAAGCAAGGTTCGGGGATTGATCCCCAACGGGCCGAGAAAGTCGCTGAAAAAGTGCAGCAAGTACGCGATCTCGGAGTAGAGATTGCAATAGTCATTGGAGCAGGGAATTTATGGCGCGGGCGAATAGGGATTGCGCGCGGAATGGAGCGAGCTACTGCAGATTACATGGGCATGCTAGGTACTGTGATGAACTCAATGGCCCTAATGGATGCTCTGGAGCGTATGGGCGTAGTTACACGAGTCATGTCGGCCTTGGAAATGAGCGCTGTAGCTGAGCCTTATATTCGACGCCGAGCAATCCGTCATCTTGAAAAAGGGAGAGTCATCATCCTGGGTGGCGGAACCGGAAATCCTTACTTTTCGACTGATACAGCCGCCGCTCTGCGAGCAATGGAGATCGACGCAGATATTGTGATCAAAGCAACCAAAGTTGATGGAATTTACGATAGGGATCCAGAACAGGATGCCCAGGCAGTTCGCTTCGATCGATTAACCTATCTTGATGCGCTCAGCCGGCGATTACAGGTGATGGATAGCACGGCTATCTCGCTTTGTATGGATAATGCCCTTCCGATCTTAGTGCTGGATATGTGGGAGCCAAATAGCCTGATAAAGGCCGTAATGGGAGAAGCAGTGGGGACCTTTATCGCCGAATAAATAGGGATTCGGCGCATTTGCCATTATTAGCCCGATCTTCATAATGATATATTATTCTAAAGTGCAAGACTTCGACCGATCAATAGGGCTGCTGAAGGAGAGTTCGCATGATTAACGACGTCTTGGTAGATACTGAAGCTCGCATGAAAGGTGCGGTCCGCTCATTAGAGGATGATCTTGCCACAATTCGCACGGGACGCGCATCACCCGCGCTTCTTGATAGGCTGCTGATTGAATATTATGGCACGCCGACGCCGTTGAATCAGCTGGCAACGATTTCTGCTCCGGAACCTCGGTTGCTTACTATTCGTCCTTTTGATCCTGCTACTCTTAAAAGTATTGAACGAGCGATACTGGCATCCGATTTGGGTATTACACCAAACAGTGATGGGAAACTTATTCGCCTCAATATTCCGCCGCTGACTGAAGAGCGCCGCCATGAATTAGTGCGTGTCGTTAGGAATCGCATTGAGGAGGCCAGAGTGGCAGTGCGCAATGTACGCCGCGATGGATTGAATGACCTGCGCGATTTTGAGCGCGAGAAGCTCATCTCCGAGGACGAAAAAGAAAACGGAGAAAAAGAGATTCAGAGATTGTTAGATCACTATAGCGAAGAAATCAATCAAGATGGTCAGCGCAAGGAGAAAGAAGTCCTTGAAATCTGATCCCAAAGCCGCAGATTCTAAGGCAAATTCATCGCAATACAGCCTGCCCGAAAACATTCCGACTCATGTCGCAATTATTATGGATGGCAATGGCCGATGGGCGCGAGCTCGCGGCTTGCCTCGATTGGCGGGCCACCGGGCGGGGGTTGAAAATATCCGGCAAGTTATTCGCGCAGCTAACGATTATGGAATTAAATACCTGACTATCTACGCATTCTCAACCGAGAATTGGAGCCGTCCTAAGGGTGAAGTCCAGGCTTTGATGAGTATTCTTGAAGAAGTGATCGACACCGAAACCGATGAATTGCATCGCAAAGGTGTGCAAATCCGACATATTGGTCAACAAGACCAATTAAGCCCAATCCTGAAGAAAAAGCTGCGCAATGCGATTGAGCTAACAAAAGATAATATTAACCTGATTCTAATCGTCGCCTGGAATTACGGTGGGCGAGATGAGATTATTCATGCTATCAAAGGCATGATGGCCGATGGCATCAAGCCGGAAGAAGTAAGCCAGGATATATTTGGGCGCTATCTATATACGGCTGGATGTCCGGATCCAGATTTAATCATCAGAACCTCCGGGGAGTTGCGGGTAAGCAACTTTTTAATCTGGCAAGGTGCATATTCTGAATATTATGTAACTGATACCTACTGGCCAGACTTTAAGCCAGAAGAATTACGCAAAGCATTGGTCGAATATGCTCAACGCGAACGCCGATTTGGCCGGGTGGGCAATACAACTCCAGGATAATAATCTATGCTACGCGAGCGTATCGCGATTGTCACCCTGCTTTTGCCATTCGGCCTCTGGATAATTGCTGATGGCAATTGGCCCTATATCATCGCCGTCGCTGCAATTCTAGGATTGGCAGCGGCAGAATATGCCAAGTTGTTCAGACGTTGTGGCCTTCGGCCCTCCTTACCCCTTTTAGTTGCAGGTGTTCTCTGCTTATGCCTTTCGCGAGCCGCCTTTGGATTTTTATATGCCCATTTATTCCTGGCAGCTCTGGCGTTGTTATCTATGTTGTGGCACATTGTGGATTATGAGCGCGGGGCGCCTCAATCGGCAACTGATTTTGCTGTTACGCTCAGCGGCATTTTCTACCTCGGTTGGGTAGGATCATATTTTATTTCATTGCGATTCATGCCAGACGGTGTATGGTGGATACTGTTGGCGCTCCCAGTAGTATGGATTGCGGATTCTGCGGCTTATATTATTGGAAGTCGTATCGGACGCCATAAACTTGTTCCACGTTTGAGCCCGAATAAATCCTGGGAAGGGTACTTCTCAGGTGTGATTATTGGAGGAGCTAGTGGCTTTGGGATTGCGCGTCTCTGGCAGATTGGAGCAGGGGCAGGAGCCACGATAACTACGAAGAGCGGGTTGATTGTTGGTTTGATCATCGCAATATTTGCTCCTCTTGGTGACCTTGGGATTAGCATGATTAAGCGTCAGGTAAAGTCAAAGGATTCCGGATCATTCATTCCGGGCCATGGCGGCGCGCTGGATCGTATTGATTCCTGGATTTGGGCAGTGGTTTTTGGGTATTATGTTATATCTCTGATGGCTGGCTAGAGAAAGCGCCTTGAAGGATAGCAGGGGAAGACTCGCGCTTATGTTAAGCTATCAAGGAAGAGTCCCAATTGGTTGTATCTATATTGATTGCTCTCATTCAAAATGCTGGCAAATAATACTCAGAGAGTGTTGAAAAAGAGGAATCATGGGAAAAAGCCAGGAAACCCAACAACTTGCTGTGGGGATGAGTAGAAAGTGCGGGTTTGGGAGCTTCCACCCCACATATACTATACTCTTTTATGGGCAAATATGTTTTTCAACACACTCACTCACGCTACCCAATTGCATTACATTGAGAGAGAAATCGATAGAAATAGACGGCAGAATGGATACGGGAATTTAATCTGAATGATTAAAATGGCAACGGTAAGAATGAAGAAAGAATGATGGCTTGGCTTTTTGGTGATGTGTCGTTGCTTGCAACTGGCCTGGCAAGATGCTATAATCTTGACAACTTGAATTATCGTTGTATTCAGGCAACATCCCCGATTTCAAGCTATGTGAAAAGGTATCCTATAGCCCTCATTGCGGACACATGAGTCAAACGTTCACGAGTCATTTTAACAGCGCGGGTATTATATTTGGGGCTACCCCTTACTTTGTCCCTTAGGGAGCATTTTCGATGAACATTGGTCAACTTGAAGATATGACGCTTGCCGATTTGCGTAAGATGTCGCGAGATTTAAAAATCCCAGGCTCTAGTCGTATGAAGAAAGATGATTTAGTCTTGCGCATCATGCAGGCAGATGCAGAACGACAAGGATTGGAGCTGCGTGGCGGCGTACTGGATGTTATGAAAGAAGGTATGGGTTTTCTTCGAGCTGATCATTACCTTCCCGGACCAAATGATATCTATGTTTCGCAATCACAGATTCGGCGATTTGGCCTTCGAACCGGTGATATGGTAATTGGGCAGATCCGGCCGCCAAAGGATAATGAAAAGTACTATGGTCTATTACGAGTCGAATCGATCAATGGGCTTGATCCTGAGGAGGCAAAGTATCGTCCCAAGTTCGAATCCTTAACCCCCATTTTCCCAGAGGAACGTTTCGATCTTGAGACTGATCGTTATATTCTGGCGATGCGTTTATTCAACCTGATTACCCCAATCGGGAAAGGGCAGAGGGGGCTTATAGTTTCTCCACCCAAGGCTGGCAAGACCACTATACTGAAGCAAGCAGCCAATGCGATTTCGAAGAATTATCCAGAGGTTCATTTAATGATGGCTTTGATTGGTGAACGCCCAGAGGAAGTAACCGATATGGACCGCTCGGTGGATGCCGAAGTGATTTCGGCAACGTTTGACGAACCGGTTACAGCCCATGTCCGAGTATCGGAGATGGCGCTTGCACGAGCCAAGCGATTGGCTGAGATTGGGCGTGATGTTGTTATCCTGATGGATTCAATTACGCGTCTAGCAAGAGCTTATAACCTGATGGTGACGCCATCTGGAAGAACACTTTCAGGAGGCCTTGATCCGGCAGCGCTTTACCCGCCAAAGGGCTTCTTCGGTGCGGCGCGCAATATTGAAGAAGGAGGTTCACTAACTATCATTGCCACCTGTCTGGTAGATACTGGGTCGCGCTTGGATGACGTTGTATATGAGGAGTTTAAGGGCACTGGCAACATGGAGTTGCATCTCTCCCGGAAATTGCAGGAAAGGCGTATTTTTCCGGCTTTCGACATTGAACGCTCATCAACCCGCCGAGAGGAATTATTGCTTGGCCCGGATATTACCCCGCGCGTATGGCTCATGCGACGGATGTACCAGCAGATGGTTGTACCGCCGCCAAATGGCGCAGGGATGGACATGGGCGGTGCCACAGAGGCGATTTTAAAGCGCTTGGCGGCGACTGAAAACAATATGGAATTTCTCGAGACATTGGGAAGGGAGTAGCGCGAGATAGCACCTACGATACAATTGTGCGGGTTTCCTTTCCGATTTTAGTAAATCTCTAAAAAATACCGATTTGACTTGGCCAATTGTTGGGTTTTAGCTGAAAACTCCTACGAGGTCTTGGCATAATCTATGATAGATTTGACAACGGACAATGCGTTGTCATTTTTTTATTCGATTAACCAGAATATAAATGGCCAGGGACGTAGGCACTGCAGGGCGATAGTCCTGAGCGAATATTTAAACAAAACCAGCACCCGAAGGGGCAAAATTCTGTAATGAGGGCTGTCCCTAAAGGACATCCCTAAAGGAATTTTGAGGGTCTAGTCATTTACTGTTTGTAAGTATTAAAATGAGAGAGTTGAAAAAAAGAAATCATTTACCGGCGGGATGGTATATATAGGATGGAAGCGGAGCTTCCGCTCCACATATACCGTCTCCTTTTCTTACCGCTGGCTGCTATTTTCAGTGGACTCTTCTATGTAATTTGGATGAATTCAATTCTCTTATTGGAATCTACTCTTAGACGGAAAAGCCAATATGATTTAGGGGAGGATATCCCAATATTTAGCCTTGGTCTAGCGATGTTGTTTTAACCATGGCCAGTCGATTCTCTTCAGTTGAAATTATTGATGTCTTTCGAGACTTCGCGGGCCGAGCCATCGAGCAAAGCCAGTGAGTTTATCGGCTTTTTGGGTTACACTGCAGGCGAGTGCAGTGCAAATCGGCACGGCACAGATTAGCCCCATCGACCCAACTAGAGTCCGTACGACTTCCTCCACGATGAATTCCCGGTTTAAAACTGTTAGGAAAGGTTCATTGTAAAGAGTAAAGAGCAGAAGTAGAGGTAGTGAGGCTCCGACGTAAGCGAGGACAAGTGTGTTGACTGTAGCGGCGATGTGATCCTGGCCAACAATCATTGCCCGTCGAAAAAGATTCGTCCAGGATAACTGTGGATTTGCATGATGTAGTTCAAAGACGATAGAGACTTGTCCGACAGCCAAATCATCCAAAACACCCAACGCTCCAATGATGATCCCGCTAAGAAGTAGACCGCGTATGTTTAATTCGGCCCCTTGAATTTGTGAAAGAAGAATCGCCTCTTCTGACCCGAAGCCTGTAAGGTGGCAGATATTCACAGATATTGACGCTAATAGACTAGTAAGCACGAGGGCAAGGAGCATTCCGATAAGGGATGTATGGGCTTTGAGTGTCCAGCCGTAAATTAGGTATTGGGTGGCTGCTAAGAGCATCAGGGAACCTAAAATGCTGACGAGTATTGGGTTGTCTCCATGCAAAATGGCCGGCAGAATAAAGAATAAAATCACACCAAAGCTTATTGCCATGCTGAGTAAACTGCGTAGGCCCTTGCCCCGGCTGACGACTATGGTAAAGAGCGCAAAGAATATGGCCAACCAGATGATTGGCTTTGTGCGTAAGAAGTCGGCGAAGTGAGCCTGATAGGTGCCATCTGGCAGTTGCCCGATCGTTACTAGAAGTTGCTCGCCGGGATGAAAGACTGTTTCGCTAGGCACAACTTGATGTTTACCATAATCAATGGAAAACATCTGACCGGCTTGCGCCCCTTCAAGGATTTCTACTTCTAGAATCTGATAGAGCTGTGTATGATTGCCTAGTTCAACTGTGCCTTGTTCAAGCACCTCAACAACTCTAGCTTTGACAGTGCCTGAGCCGCTAGAGGTTTCACCGGTTGCTGGCGTTGGCTTGTGATTAGCCAACATGAAACCAAAGAAGGCGCCTACTAAAATTGAAAGAACGGCCAGCGATAGATAAAATGCCGGGCTTTTTTTCATCTCTCACTTCCAATTAGATCTGATATTGTCGATCATTAATAGGCCGGCGAGCCCATTCGCACAATAATAAATGGAATCTGCACTCAAAGCTAGGGATTGAGAATGATGATCTCTCGATAGGACTTGGGCGCGAAGTGAAGAACCCCGCAGCTTGCTTCGGGGCATCTTCTAAGGAAAAGGCCAATATGGGGGCTGCCGTCCCCAAACCCCCCGCTTGCCATTTATCCCCACAGCAAGCCGCGGGGTATTTTGGCTTTTTCCCATAAATGGCCAGACTAATATGAGATGCGTTACAGAATGCTCTCGGCTTTTTATGATGTATTTGAGATAGACCGATGCTTTCCGCTGGGAAATACGAGAGCGTTGAAAACCATGCTTGCATGTAAAAAAGGTGTGGCAGATATGGGGGGGCCACGCTTTTCGTGAACGTGGCCCCCCCATAACTCTTGGCTAGAACCCTAGCAGTAGACCGACTTGGTAGATTAGTGTGGATACGATCCAGCCTAGGGCCGTCAAGTATACAGCGTTGAAGAGTGCCCACTTGGTGCCAAATTCGCTGCGGAAGGCCGCGACGGCCACCATGCAGGGGATGTAGAGAAGAACGAAGACACTAAAGGCCACCGCCTGCAGAGGCGTGTAACGCTCTCTCAGGGCTGCGACGAGCCTCGTCACCTCCTCTTCTTCCTCCCCGTCCATCAGGTTCACGCCAGGGATGATGCTGACTATGGACTTTACTGTGTCAACGGTGGCATCCCAGAAGCCGACCAAGATCTCTCCCAGGTCCTGGAAGAAATTTGTCGGCTCTTCCACCTCCGCTTCCTCCTGAGCGCCTGCAACGTAAATTTCGCCCATGGTGCCGACTACCACCTCTTTAGCGATGAAGCCGGTGAGCAATGACCCAGCGGCCTCCCAGTTTCCACAGCCCATCGGGGCCAGGACAGGGGCGATTGTCGCGCTTACCTTCCCGAAAAGACTGTCCCTCATATCCGATACTCCCCAGGGGATGTTCAGTAGGAAAAATAGAATGATGGAGACGGCCATAATAATGGTAACCGCTTTTTGGAAGAAGAAGGCGCCGCGCTCCCACACATGGATTAGGACACCCTTTAGAGTGGGCATGCGGTAAGGAGGCAGTTCCATAACGAAGGGTGCCTTCTCGCCGCCGGCAAATACCGTGCTCCTGAAGAGTTTGGCTATAACGATGGCCCAGAAGATGCCGAAAAGGTAGAGAGCGAGGATGAAAGTTCCAGGGTTATCGGCGAAGAAGACAGCGGCAAACAGGGTATAAACTGGCAACCGCGCCCCGCAACTCATCAAAGACGCTACCTGCGCAGTCACGATTCTGTCTTTCCACTCTCTCATCGTCCGTGTGGCGTAGATGGCCGGGACGGTACAACCGAAGCCAATGATCATAGGTAGGAAAGATTTGCCATGTAGACCGATAGCCTTCATTAGACGGTCCATCACGAAGGCGATGCGGGCCATATACCCGCAGTCCTCCAGAATTGCCAAAGCGAAGTAAAGGAAGAACAGTAGTGGGACGAAGACCATCACTCCGGCGAAGCCGGCGATGATACCGTCCACCCACAAAGATTCGACCCAGGTGCCGTCCAGGCTGATGAGTTTAATGATGGTTATTCCCCAGCGACAGATGGGCCCAGCCAGAACCCCGTCTAGCCAGTCGGAGTAGGGGCCCGAGCAGGCGACGAACTGGAAGACGAGCCACATAGAGATCAAGAAAATGGGGATACCCAAAACTCGATTGGTCACGATATTGTCAATCTTGTCAGAGCTGGTCAACCTATCAATGGCCGGTTTCCTCAGCACCTTCTTCGCTACGCCGCTGATGAAGCCATACCTGCGGTCGGCGATGACTGTCTCTGCCTCGTCGCCGAAGATGCTCCGGAGATGAGCCATACTGGTCTCAGCCTGGCGGATTATCTCGACGCCGCCATCGATGGCTCTCACCTTCTCCTTTACATCGCTGTCGTTCTCTAGAAGTTTCACCGCCAGCCAGCGGGCAGGATAGCGGGCCGTCAGGGCCTCGATCTTGGAGATGGATCCCTCTAACGTCGCGATCTCTTTCTCTAAGTCTCGCCCGTAATCAATAATAGCTGAACGATTGCTAACTGCTCCTTCTACTGCCATTTAAAAATCCTCCATTCGGTGCTCGTAGATTTGGGATTTGTGAATCGGCCGCGGAATCTACTGATTCACGAGCTTATGAATTTGCTGCTTATGACCCTGCTACCTCTACAATGGTAGCCAAGAGATCCTTTATGCCCTCTCCTTTGCTAGCCACTGTGGGAACGACGGGGATGCCCAGAATATCAGAAAGGGCATTGGCGTCTATCATGTAATCGCGCGCATCGGCCATATCCATCATATTGAGTTCAATGACCAGGTTGGCCCCCAGTTCAAGTAACTGCACGGCCAAATAGAGGTTGCGCTCCAGGTTGGAGGCATCCACAACGTCTACTACTACATCTGGTTTCTCCTCTACAATAAAGTCCCGAGCGATAATCTCTTCCATCGAGTAGGCGGTTAAGCTATAGGTTCCGGGCAGGTCAACCACGTGGATCAGGCGTTCCTTGAACTTGCAGGTGCCCTCCTTCTTTTCCACTGTTTTCCCGGGCCAGTTGCCTACGTGCTGACGGGCACCGGTAAGGGCATTGAAGACAGTGCTCTTGCCGGCATTGGGGTTTCCGGTCAGAGCGATAGTCAATTCTTCTGCCATTGAATTTTTCTCCTTTGATTAGATTGTGTTCACCATAATCTTGTGAGCCATCCTACGCCCTAGGGCCAGGCGGGAGTCCCGCACGGCGACGATAATGGGGCCCCCCTGGAAGTCGGCCTGGATGACCTTCATCTTCACCCCTGGGTTGAGCCCCATCTCGGCTAGGCGGCGGCGTATCCCCCAACCACCGTGCACAGCCACGAACTGCACATCCTGCCCTGGAGCAACCATACTTAGCTGTATTGGTATTTCCTCTCTTATCTTATCGGCCACTTCTAGCTTACCTCCACATGTATGTTCTGGGACTCTTCCTTACGCAGCGAGAGGTGGTAGCCCAACAACTTAAACTCGACAGGATCCCCGAGGGGGGCAACTCTCTCTACCTCGATCTCTGAACCCGGCACTACCCCCATGTCCAGGATACGCCGGTGGACGGCTCCACTGCCGCTGACTTTAACCACTTTGCCTTTGTCGCCGGGCTTCAATTGGTCTAATTGCCTGATCTCAGTCATTCTTCTCACCTTCCTTCTGATTTGATATTGCGAAGCAGTTGCAAACATATTAGCGAAAATAAAAGCCTCCGCGGAAACTATTTCTCCATCTGCAGACGCTTTGCCTGTTTATATTCTGCAGTCAACATAGTGGCGTAGCAAATCCAGATGGCATTATTCAATCTTCTTCGCTAATACATCAATGATGACGTTGCACGCCTCATTCTTGCACATACTGAGGCTATAACCCTTGACCTCAAGTTCGATAGGGTCACCCAAGGGAGATGCTTGCTCGATCTTCACGGTAGCCCCGGTAACGAAGCCCATATCCAGAAATCGCCGCCGTGCGGAACTGCTAGCGAGCGTCTTTTCGATGGTTGCCGATTGTCCAATCTTGAGATCGCTGAGTGGAATGCTGATTGGCATTGCAAATTTCCTATTTAACGGCGAAATTATGAAATCACCTCCGCTTGCTGAGGGCTTCTTAACTCTTTACGGTTGAGATTTATACGATCTTCCTTACTCTTTATTCTTACCCGGATGGTATTCGCAGTATCGGATGTAAGATGCACCAAATGTCCCTGAACTTCAATCAGTAAAGCGCCTTCGCTGCCAATGCACTCTATGGCGATCACAGCCCCAGGGAATATGCCCTCGGCAATCAAGAAAGATCGGGTTGGGGTGGCAGCTTTAATCTGCATAACCTCAGCTTGCTGTCCAATCTTAAGCTTATTCAGTGGTATCCATTCAAAACTGATCTTAGTCCCTCTTGCCTTAGGGATCGGTTTGCCATTCGGGCTGGTTTCAGGATCTCCAAGGAAGTGTGAAAGCCGGCTGACAAATTCATCGGTTGTATTGTGCTCAAGTTGGCAGGCAAATTCTCTCGCCTCGGTAGTGGAAAAGTTCAGGTTATCTACGAGGAAGACCTCCCAAATACGGCGACTGCGCAATACTGAATATGCAATCTGCTCTCCAGTTGGTGTAAGTGCCACTCCTTTGTAAGGTTGATATAAAACATAACCAAGCGCTTCGATCTTGCGGATCATTTGACTGGCAGAAACGGGTTTAACACCCAGTTTAGCAGCCAGTGTTGAAAGTGGGATAGGGGATTTTTCACCATCCTCGATAAGCTTGGCGATCATGAGCAAATACATTTGCACTCGTTCGCTTGTCTGGCTAATGTTATGATGTATCATAGTATTTTCATTAATATCTTATGCTTAGGCATAATATTGTTCCCGATTATATCTATGCCTATAATTGTTTGTCAAGAATTATTTAGCGGATGTTGAAAAACATGTTTACCCATAAGAGGGTGTCCATTTCGGCAAGTGAAGAACCCCGCAGTAAGCTGCGGGGTTCTTCC
>DAOVFE010000020.1 GCA_030673085.1 Anaerolineales bacterium
CTTCATTGGTCAACATTGCAGCTATGGCCTTTCCGGCATCGATCGCGCTTCCACCACCGAACCCAATCGCCATATCACATGCCGCCAATCGCGCCAATCGTACCCCTTCCTGCACTATAGCTATCGTAGGTTCATGCGGCACCGAGAACAAAGCTCTCCCCATCCCTGCATTGTCGAGAATATCCAAAAGCCGCTGAGCGCGCTCCGGATGGGACCCAGTTGCCACCAAAACCCTTTTCCCCCATTGCGACGCCAGCGAGCCGACCTCATTGATGGTGCCGGCGCCAAAAATAATCCTCGAATCTGTAGCAAATTCAAATCGCATATGCCTATTTCCAGCCTTTATCCTCTGGATAGATATTTGCATACTTTATGCTGTGGCGCGGCTCCGCCATCATTTCGGCCACAGTATCTCGCCATATTTGATAGTGGTTGGTCGCTTTATGCATCTTGGTATCCGCCTCGGTTTTGTATACCTCAACCAAGACAAATCGGCTAGGATCATCAATTTGTTGGATCACGTCAAAGCGGTCAATCCCGGGCTCATTAATGCTATTGTGGGCATTTTCTAGCGTTGCCAGGCGGAAAGCTTCCATGCACTCAGGTTTTACATGGACATTGACATGTACAATAAACATCCCTGCCTCCTTTCCTCCCTGCCCTCCCTTAGAAGACGAGGAAGATGCTTCATGTTATTACCGAGGTTTCCTCATTTTGATAATTGCAGACCAGACTACTTATTCATTTAACCTTTACCAAGGCCTCTCATCCAGGCAGATATCCCTTGTCCTAATACTAGAGAGTTAGATCCAGGGCAAAATTATGCAACCCATACTGCCCAATTTAATTTGATGCATGATCTATGGCAGCTATCGGGAAGGTACTTCTAAAGAAAATGGCAAATGCTTCACTAGATCTGGCACTTCTCATGCGGTTTCAGGCTTTCCAAATATCGTTATCTATTCCTTATTTATTTCACTTACAGAGAATGTATTCCTTGAAAAGGCAATGCGTGAGCGGGCTATGATAGCGAAACAGAAGCGGCTGGCAGCTTCACGGTGACAGTTGTGCCTCTCTTTAGTACACTTTCAACCTGGATGGTGCCGCTATGCTGTTTAATTATCCTATAAGATGTGGGCAAGCCGAGTCCCGTCCCTCGGCCAGGCGCTTTCGTAGTGAAAAAGGGTTCAAAGACCTTCTGGAGATTTTCGGCTGAGATGCCAATGCCATTATCCGAAACCTGAACCGTCACTTGGTCATCCGATCGAAAAGATTGAATAGTCACTTTCCCTTTTTTATCTTCAAGTGCGTCACGCGCATTGAGGAGTAAATTGAGCCAGACACTCTGTAAATGATCGGGGTTTCCATGTACTTGAGGAATATCGTCATCTAGCAGAATCTCCAGATGCACATCCGATTTCGGCCATTGCAACTGTATCAATGCCAATGCCTGCTGGATCGAATTATTAACATCGACTATAACAAATTTCTGGCTCTCTTGCCTGGCGAAGTTTAGAAGATCACCTACAACTTTCTGGGCTCGCCGCCCCGCTTGTTCAATTAATTCCAGCGATTCTAGCTGCTCCTTATCCGGTGTAATTTCACGCTGCATTAATTGTACATTGCCTATTATGGCAGTGATTGGATTATTCAATTCGTGCGCCACCCCCGCCGCCAGCTCCCCAACTGCAGCCAGCTTTTCACTTTGAACTAGGGAAGCCTCTAACTTTCTTTGTTCAGTAACGTCGCGATTCTGCAATATGGTCTGCGGCACATTCCCCTGCCCGTCCATGATTGGATAGGTGTAGATTTCTCTCTCAGCTTTGAGCTTTCCTTCTTTCCATTCACGCTCGATCCGCTTTGTTTTCCCGCCAGTATCAAAAGTCTCAGACGCGAGGCACCCATGGCATGGTTTTTTCCGTCCCGCAAGTACTTCATAGCATCGTTTTCCAACCAGCTTCTCGGCTTGCTTGCCGGCCCGATCAGCGCTTGCGCGATTGGCTGCGACCACTCTATAATTTCGGTCTACGATATATAGCTCGTCATCAAGATTGTTCACCAGGGTCAGCAAAGTAGTTCTACTGTGCGAAATTTCCCTCCGGCTTGCTTCAAGATCAGTATATGCATCGGTTAATTCACGAAAGAGACGGGAATTTTCAAGCGCTGCGGCAATGGAAGCGCCAAGCGTCACTAGGATTTTTAAATCATGCCGGGTAAACGACCCGTCTATCTTATTAATCAATTCTATCGCGCCAATAACCCTCTCGCTTACCAGCAAAGGTATGCATAGAAGCGATTTCGTAGCCTGGCTTCCTACGCTATCAATTTCGGACTCATAGTATCTGTTCGTAGAAACATCATCTACCAACATTGTCGCCATATTCGCAATGCAATGCCCGGCAATCCCTCTTTTGGGATCTAAACTCAAATCGATTCTCTGATTGATCTCGCCAATAAGCGGAATCTTAACTAGACTGTTCTGCTTCTCATAATTCAGCAGAAAGAGCGCGCCGGATTCAATATGAAAAAGCTCCCATATTCCTTGCATGGTAGCAGTAAGAATAGCGTCCATTTCGAGTGATGATGTGAGCGATTTTACAACGCTATGTAGAATGGCCTGTTCTCGATTTAATCGTTGAGCTTCAGCAATTTTTTCCAGTTGAGATGATGCCTGACCCAATTCGCCGGCAATGAAATCAACCAATCCTGATAGCCGATTGTCGCCTTGCAGGAAAACGAGAACCCCCAAAATATTGTCTCCCGAATGAATCATGCTTGCCTTTTTGGGTATTGTTCGTCCAGCTTTTGCTGCCTCGAAAGACATCTCCGCTTTTTCCCATAAGCGACCACTGGAATTTCGAAATAGCAAAGCCTCCTCTCCTCCAGTAGACCAAACCGGCGCAAGCTTTTGATCCGCCTTCAATGCCAATGCCAGACCGATTTCAGCACCCTGAAAGTGATGCGCCAGGATATCAAGCGTAAACGCAGCCACTTGATCCAGATTAACCAGACTCTGCAATGCTTGCGCAATTGCCCCGCGGGTATCGAATTGAGACTTTGTATCTGCTTTAGAGACGTATACTGAAGATTTCATCATATTGCCGACTTAAACCTCCACTAACTCAGAGGGCATCACCACATAACCGTGTCCCTTCACGGTTTGAATGAATGTAGGATTGGAAGGATCCTCCTCAATCTTGGTGCGTAAATTTTTAACATGAACCCGGACTAAATCCGGGCTACCGGCATCGTGCGGATAGCCCCAGACCTCCTGCAAGAGACGATTCGGCGAAAATACCTCTCCTGCGTGACTCATCAGGTGATAAAGCAAATCAAATTGTACTGATGTAAGATTTATTTTTCCGCGCGGACCGATAACCTGAAAAGAGCGCACATGCAGCGTATACCCCCCAGCCTGGAGTGTAGTTGGCCTCTCTTTGGTCTCTTCCTTTTGCCGCATCGCCCGACGAAGAATCGCCCGAACCCGAAGATAAAGCTCGTCTAAATTGAATGGCTTGCTAAGATAATCATCTGCGCCCACCCGGAAGCCAGTGATACGTTCTTCTTCTTTGCCCTTTGCGCTTAAAAAGAGCACCGGCAAATCTTCAAGAAGTTGGTCGTTCCGTATCTGACGACAGACTTCATAACCATCCATTCCAGGCATCATTACATCCAAAACAACCAGATCGGGACGATTTGACCGGGCAGCCTGAAGAGCTTCTACTCCATTATGAGACACAGATACTTGAAAACCACCCGCCCTTAAAGATCGCTCGAGCGTCCGGGCAACAATTTGGTCATCATCAACGATTAAAATACGCGCATTCTTCAGATCCATTGCGGCGCTCCTCAGGATAAGATCCGAGCAAATATTGCCCGAGCTCATCGGTTAATCCTTTACAGGATTTTTTTACTTTCCTTGTTAAGCATATCCACCAGATTAGATTGATTATCCAATATGTAAATCTGATTTCAATCGATCAATATTCATTTGATTATAGCGTAAGCCTTAATAGAAAGCTTTAGCGCCGGCAGAAGCCGTAATCTGATTGCTAATTTTATCTTAAACCCAATAGCCCCTTCACGCAAATCCTGTTTGATATAATCCAACCTAGTCACAAATCGGATTCTCGACTCTTAACGCTCATTCAAAACCATGAATTAGGACATGCAGTTCAAGTTCCAAGCACCTACGCCAAGCGCCCTCTGATTTGAGGATGTTGAAAAACTTGTTTGCCTTAAATCAGCAAGGAAGGTAGTAGGTGAGAGCGGGACCACCACTCATTTTTTTCCAGCTCATTAGCAAACCATTTCTCTTTTTCAACACCCTCGAGTTTTCGCTTGACATGCAATGCTGCCTGGTTTATGGTTCCGGGTATAACTATGGCCGTGTTTAGACGCGGATCATCATATGCCTGCCTATGAAGTAATACGATTGTATTAGTCGGCTTCAATGAAAAAAGCCCAAATGCGTGATTGTTAGGAGTATGTGTGGCGTGTGGGCAAAGCCCACATACAATAGCCGGCAACGTTGGTTTATCTTTTAACATAGAGCGGGTAAGAGGTCGATTAATATGCAAACAAACGGGGTGCACTATAAATCCAACCGCCAAAGCCTGCTTACGAACTTCTAAGAATCGCTCAAGCTTTGGCATAATAGTGTAAAAAGAATAACAGACATCGTTAAAGCTCTTTCCATGCACACATAAAAAAAGAAATATTGCTATCACCAGCAGACTTTAAGGGAGATTTCAATGAAGCTTGAATCTTACTTCCAGAACCCTTGGCATCAGGATATCCTGGCAACTATCATGACATTTGCGCTCGCATTGACTTGGCTGCGCTTTATGGATGGGCTTGCCCATCGCGGCGTGATTGGCCAGAAATTGAGTCGTAAGATCATTCACATCGGAACAGGCCCGATCTTTCTCCTATGCTGGTTTCTTTTTAGCAGTCGGCCTGCCGCGCGTTTTCTGGCTTCGTTGGTCCCGCTAGCAACAACGATTCAATTCTTTCTTGTCGGAATAGGGTGGATGGATGATCCGGCTGCAGTAAAAGCCATGACGCGCAATGGTGATCGGCGTGAAATCCTAAAGGGTCCGCTCTATTACGGGATTATATTCGTACTTTGCACAATTATCTTCTGGCGCAATTCGCCAGTCGGCATTCTCGCATTGATGATCATGTGCGGAGGCGATGGCCTGGCCGATATCATTGGCCGTCGCTGGGGAAAAGCCAAGCTACCATTTGGGAGCGAAAAAAGCTGGCCCGGTTCCATCGCAATGTTTATTGGGGGATTCGTCTTTGCTTTCAGCTATGCAGCCCTTTTCAACCAGTTGGGCTATTTCGAGCCCCCGCTCAATCTCGGCTACGCTGTTGGCACTATTGGGCTTATTTCTCTTATTACAACCATCGTGGAAGCCTTCCCCCTTCAGGATATCGATAATATAACAACGACCATAGCGGCGATTATTTCGGGCCTTCTCCTATTATAAAGGTATAGAGAATGCCGCATCGTCATCATCTCTCTTTACCAAAGAGGGCATTCATTGTATTCCTCAGTATAAACTCACGCGAAATCGACGTCCAATCTGTCAATCGCATGCTTCCAATGAAACCGATTCAAGCCAAGGCATTAAAAAGCATGATCACAGAGCAAAAACCCCCTTTGCCAGGCCCATCGCTGGTCAATATCAAATTGCAGCCATTTGCTAAAAGGAGATCCTCCTTAATTTATGCCAGCTTATGATATACCTGTGATCGCCTACCTGTCTATCTGATGGCCATACGGGATGACTGCCCGATCCAACGTTTCGCCTTCCAAACTGATCGCTTCCAATTTAATCTGATCCTGAACGATGCTTAGGATGACAAAATGGGACTGCTTTGCGAAAATCTGGCTTTGAGGTAGGCGATTCTTTTCTGAATAAAGAACTGATGAGCCGCCCCCAGAGACAACATAGGTCACATCATCGATCAGTAAACGTTCATAATTGTGATCATGGCCTGAGAGGACCAATGGCACATGAGCTTGCATAAATAGAGGATGCCAATTATGCCGAATTGCAAGGCCATCTGCTGCATGCAATCCACTTGAGTAGGGGGCTACATGAAAAATAGGAATTGTCAATCTGAATCGATCATCCTGAAGACGCTTGATGAGCCATTGGTCCTGAGCTTCCCTTCCCGAGGCGCCAAAGAAGGTTTGTGAATCCAACATCAATAATTGGATATCGCCATAAGGAACCATGTGCCAGCAGTCCAACACTGCGGATGTCCGAGTTTCCTCTTCAAACGTCTGAAATGGCGGAAATGCATAAAAATAAAACGGCTGTTCTTGCCAGGATGCAGCAACGTCATACTCATGATTTCCGGGCACCGGATAAATCGGCATCAGCTTTAGCAAAGGAGCAAATGGCGCGTAATATTTCCGCCGATAAGCTTCATCCAGGCTATTTTCCTCATAAGCACGATATACTAAATCGCCCGTATGAATGACGAAGTCGAGATTGTATGCCATCATCTTCTCGACTAGCGCGCAGGTCGTTGGGTCTCCAAATCCCGAATCGCCTATCACACCAATCCGCAACTCTGACTCGAGGCCATGTTGTGTTCGTAAATGAACCGGCTCCCAGTCGGTCTCCTGGAATGGCGGCGGCTTTAGATGTCCGTCAGCATCTCTCAGCCCGATCCAGATTACATATTCAGTATCGGGCGAAAGATTCTCAATCACCACCTGATGCCGTTGTACTGCGGGATCGAGTAGCTTCCAGCGGTACTGAGACATAGGCTGACCTTCTGTACCATAGAACAATACTCCCTCGCTGGGTTCCATGAGCTCAAAGAAAAGGACCGCCTTTGTCTCAGCTACATACTGAATCGTTAGCGGGAGTTTATAAGGGATTTCAGCCAGTTCGCCGGTGAGGATGGCGTCAAGGGCTAGATAATTTGGCTCGATAGAAGGTAACGCGGTAGAAATTCTTGCTGGCGAACTAGTTACAGCCACCTGCAAGCTCTGCTGTTGGGTGCATGTAGCTATGGGGATTGGGGATTTTGCAGTGGAGACATATTCTGGGGTATTTATCGATTCTGTTCTGTCGCATGCAGCAAGGGCTAATATCATTAGGACGCTGGCAGCAGCTGCTCTACTGCGGTTGCTTATCCATTTTCTTCTCGCTTGGCCGCTTCCCATAATTTGTCCATCTCCTCGATAGTCATATCATCTAACCTTTGGCCGGCTTTAAGTGCGGCTTTTTCCAGGTAACTAAAACGACTCTGGAAGCGCTGATTTGCTGCCCGCAGTGCTGCTTCTGGATTTACATTTATCCAGCGCGCGTAGTTGACTACTGCAAATAGCAGGTCACCCATTTCAGCCGCGCGTTTCTCTTGATCCTCAGCCTGCTGTACTTCGCCAAGTTCCTCTGCAATCTTATCCAATACACCATCTAGTTTCGGCCAATCGAAACCGACCCGCGCTACCCGATCCTGAATCTCATTTGCTTGCGATAACGCCGGCAGCGTACGAGGCACTCCATTCAGTAGCCCCTCATGGTTGCCTTCCCGTTCGCGCTCTTTCGCCTTAAGCGTCTCCCAGAGGTGAAGCACCTCATCGGTACCATCTATGTCGATATCGCCAAAAACGTGCGGATGCCGGCGGATGATCTTGGCATTTATCCCGGCAACCACATCAGCCATTCTGAACTCATCCGCCTCGGTGGCAATTTGCGCATGGAGAACAATCTGCAATAGCAGATCGCCAAGTTCCTCTTTTAACGCTTTTGGATTGTCTTCATCCAGCGCCTGCAGCACCTCATAAGCCTCTTCGAGCAAGTTAGTTCGGAGCGTCTGATGCGTCTGCTTTCGATCCCAAGGGCAGCCGCCCGGTGCCCGCAGGCAAGCGATTGTCTCCTGGAAAGCTTCAAATGAAGATGCAACCGGCAATGGAGGCACAAATAAAACTGCCGCAGGATCGATCTTGCTGTTTCGATCAATCTCAAACAGAGAGAGCTTCTCTACAGTTGGTTGATCCAGCCCGGCAAAATGCAGCATGCTTACCGGGTGCTCACCCGGATATTGATTCATCAGAGTTAACTTTACACCGGCCGCCATATCCTTCGAATATAGATGGCCGATTAAAACCGGTGTATCGGGCGAAAAAGACGGGCTATGACCGCCAACTATGCATAATGCATCGATCACATGCAGTCCATCAAGTACATCGATTCCTAACGCAGCAAGGCAAGGCTCGATGAAACTCATGCCCGATATGATACGTGCCGGTATTGCCAGTTCAATAGCTTTGCGCCGGATGGATAAGACAGTTGCATCCCCAATAAGAGGATCACCCGGCACAGCATAGAGAACGCCTTGAGGACGAGCGCCTAATTCTACAATCGTTTTCGTTATTGTATGGCAATTGTTTTCAAAATCGGTAGATTTTTGATAAAGAGCATCAAAGCTATGCATCTTTGTCGAAGCAGGTATAGCCGATACCGATGGATGATGAGCGGTGCGAAGGTATATTTCTTTTGCCTTGCTCAACACGCCCTCGGCTTCTCGAGTAAGCAGGCCGGCATTGCCGGGTCCCAAACCCAAGATTGTGATTCCAGCAAACACATTATGCTCCAATTGAATGATTAACTACCGGAAAAGAGGATGTTAAAAAAATATATTAGCCTATAAAAAAGTATGGTATATACGGCGCGGGAGCTTTACTCCCACTCCATATATACCATCCCATCGGCAAATAATTTCTCTCTTTCAACACTTTCAGAGAATAGTTTTCCGCAGCCGATTATGGAAATGCAAAACTAGACCCATCCAGTTATCGTTTTAGCGCTTGGTATAGGTCGGCGCTTTTCGAGCACGCTTGAGTCCGGGCTTCTTGCGCTCTTTCATTCGAGAGTCGCGGGTTAAATGACGACATTTATGCAATGTCGCCCGCAGATCTGGCTCCATTTTCACCAGAGCTCGCGCTAGCCCCTGAAGAACGGCGCCTGTTTGACCCGATACGCCGCCTCCCTGAACCTTTGCCGTGATATCTAATTTGCCCTCGTAATCAACTGCGCGTAGAGGACCTCGAATCAATTCTGTATCTCCCAGCCGGGTGAAGTAATCTTCAATCGGTTTATCATTGACGATAAAACCGCCTTCTCCCTGCATAATTCTCACACGCGCCGTACTTGTCTTTCGACGCCCAATTCCCTCGTAATATTGCACTGCCATATCTCTTGCCTTTCTCTTCCTTCATTCCGCCGACTCTATACGCCTTTTCCAGAATTGTCATTGGCTATAGGCGCCATAGTCGGCATATTAAGTCCTTCTGTCCATTTCAGCCTTTCCATCTATTCCATCAGATGGTCGGTAACATAGATGGTCCTTGCTGCACTAGCCAAGCGCCAGCGGCTTTGGTTCCTGGGCCTGGTGTGGATGTTCAGGGCCCGCATACACCTTGAGCTTTTTAATTAACTTACGGCCATGGCGATTGCGTGGAAGCATTCCCTTCACTGCTGATCGAATCACTCGACCCGGGAATTTATTCAATTGATCACGCAAACTGATTTTCTTCAATCCACCCGGATATCCGGAATGGCGATAGTAAAATTTCTGATCAAGTCGATTTCCTGTCACAGCAATCTTCTCTGCATTAATTACGATTACAAAATCGCCGACATCTACACCAGGTGTATATTGCGGTTTGTCTTTCCCTATAAGAATCCTGGCAATCTTGCTTGCTAGACGACCTAGAGTTTGGCCTTCAGCATCGGCAACATACCATTCATGAGTTAGATCACCAGGCTTCGGATAGTACGTCTTTTGCACACGCTTGCTCCCTAGCTAGAATTTCCTCTTACAGATATAAACTATAAATGCCAAGTATAATAGCGCTATTTTCAACCAAATTGACGCTTGCCAACAATATAAGTCGGCTTTAAAGGCTGTATATCCACTATGCCGGATACGTTACTTGCTCTAGGCATAATCCCGATCCTGGCGCAATCGCTCCTTGCCAGCGATTTGATGGATCATCGATCAACTCCAACATCTCATCCATCGGGTAACGCCCCTGCCCTACAGCAACCATTGCCGCAACCAGGCGACGGACCATGTGATAGAGAAAGGCATTCCCTTCAATATCAAATGTCAGCACATTACCCTGACATTTCCAGTCCGCCCTAAACACTCGTCGCACCGTATGGCCGCCAGGCGCCGGAGATCTTCCAAAGGGCGCAAAATCTCGCTGGCCAATGATCCTGGCTGCAACTGTATTTATCGCGCCAAGATCAGGAACTGGCCATACGCGCCAGGCAAAACGCTCTTGCAGCGGATCTCTCCGTGGTTCGCCGATTATCCGGTATTTATATCGACGCCTCTGAGCCGAATATCGAGGATGGAAACCCGGCGCAGCAAGCTCCGTATGCCACACAGCCACATCGGCTGGAAGCTTTGCATTCAATGCTCTTACTAGACTCTCTGTTCCATGAGACCAGTCGATCTCGTAAGAGATCACCTGCCCCCGGGCATGAACACCTGCATCAGTTCGTCCAGCCGCCTTGAGGCCAGCGTCTTCACCTTTCCATCCAAGGGAAGAAATAGCATCCTCTAACACACCTTGAACGGTTCGGATTCCTGCAGCTTGTCGCTGGAAACCCATAAAGTCAGTTCCATCATATGCGACAATCGTTTTGTAAATTGCCATAGGCGTGCACCGCCAGGGACGCTCGCCCGCCTGGCCATTCGGCCAAGCTATTCTTCAACCAGCTCAAGCAGAACCATCTCGGCTGCATCGCCTTTGCGTGTGCCAAGCCGGATTATCCGTGTATAACCGCCTTGACGGTCGGCATAGCGCGGGGCAATATCGTCGAATAGTTTCTTAACGATCTCCGGATCAAGTAAACGTGCAGCTGTAATCCTGCGGGCATGAACCGCTTGTGCCTCATTCGCCTCGTTGCCGTGCTTTGCACGGGTAATCAGCTTTTCAGCATCAGCCCGAATTGCAGCCGCCTTTGCATGAGTTGTCTTAATACGCTCATGCCGAAATAGCTCTGTGATTAAGTTGCGCCGTAACATCTTGCGATGTCCGGAAGAGCGCCCTAGTATTCGTCCAGCTACTCGATGCCTCATCTCATCCTCACTCAGTCTTCATCACCATCGCTGCTGGCTTCATCGGCCTCATCCTTAAGATACCCTTTTTCTATCAAGCGTTGCTTCAGCTCATCAAGGCTCTTTTCACCGAAGTTTCGGATCGAGAGCATAGCCTCGGGTCCTTTTTCAAGCATTTCGATAACTTCACCGACTGTGGTGATGCCAGTTCTTTTCAAAGAATTAAAAACTCGTACCGACAGATCGAGATTTTCAATCGGGATTTCATATGCCTCGTCTGCCATTTTGGGCTCTTCCTCTTGAGAAGCAGCCTCAATTAAGCTTTCCTCTGTGATGCCGGCAATATCACGAAGATGGATGACAAGAAACTGAGCAGCTTTACTGAGCGCCTCAGCAGGCTTGATAGTCCCATCGGTCCAGATCTCCATTATCAGGCGATTAAAATTAGTATCTTGGCCGACACGAGCCCGTTCGACATCATAATCCACTCGACGGATAGGGCTGTAAATCGCATCTGTAGGAAGCTCCCCTATTGGCAATCTGCCGCGCTCATCCGATGGCGAGTACCCCCTACCTTTCTGCACGTTCATCTCAATTTCAAGATAAGCCTTATCATCGTCAACCGTGAACAGGTACAACTCTGGGTTGACCAATTCAACCTCGGCAGGCGCAGCAATGTCGGCCGCTGTAACCACGCCTTCACCATGCACTTCAAGATGAAGCCGAGCGTTATCACCTTCATGCAGAATCAAACGCAACTTTTTAATGTTGATCATGATCTGC
>DAOVFE010000173.1 GCA_030673085.1 Anaerolineales bacterium
ATCCGGCATCAGCGATCAGCCCCTATCAGATGAGGAGACCTATCAAGGGGCGCTCAATCGGGTCCGTAGGGCCGCCATGTTGATTTCGAAAGCCGACTATTGGGTCGGGATTGAAGGCGGGATCGAAGAGAACGAGGATGAAATGTCTTCTTTCGCCTGGGTCGTGATCCTTTCTAAGGATCTGATAGGCAAAAGCCGGACCGGAACATTCGCTTTGCCGAAGCCTATTGCGGATCTAATCCGGCAGGGCAAGGAGTTGGGTGAAGCCGATGATATTGTCTTCAATCGCTCAAACTCGAAGCGCGATAACGGTGCTGTAGGTATCCTCACCGGCAACGTCATAGACCGAATTCAGCTTTATGAACATGCGGTGATTCTGGCCCTTCTGCCATTCAAGAATCCAGACTTATTCTCATCCGGGACGTAAGTGCCCTGCGATATCCAAAATGTGCCTTAATCATCCACTCGCCCGGCCATTAATTTTCTCGATCAGATCATTTGAAACCTACCTCGTCTAAGTTGGAACAACCTTGGGGGTGATATTTAACAACCGACTCATGGAGGGATTCGCTATTACAATTAATAAAACTAGTGGGGATTAGCTTCGTCGCCCTCTAGGAGAAATCCGCCATGCGAGTTTGTTTCACTCTATTTCTTGCACTGCTTTTCATCACCGCCTGCGCAGCCTATCCGCAGACCGCCGTATTGCTGGAGCCAAAACCTATGGTTGACATTCCATCCGGGTGGTTCCACATGGGATCGAATGATGGCCCTGCATCAAGCCGTCCTCAGCGCTATGTCTATCTAGACGCCTTCGCCATCGACCGAACCGAGGTCACAAATTCTGATTTTACCGCGTTCGTGGCTGCCACCGACTATCAAGCCATTGGCTGGGACGATAATCAACTCATAGGGCTCGCGAAAGAACCAGTTGTTGGTGTTCTTTGGCGCGATGCGGATGCATATTGTCGCTGGGCATGTAAGCGTCTCCCTACCGAGGCCGAATGAGAAAAAGCGGCTCGCGGGACAGATGGACGGCGCTTTCCATGGGGTGATAAATGGGATCCGGCCCTGGCCAATACTGCAGAAAACGGCCCCGGCGGCCTATTTCCGGTAGGGATCTATCCATCAGGGGCCAGCCCCTATGGAGCACTCGACATGGCCGGCAATGCTGCCGAATGGGTGGCCGATTATTTTGACTTTAGGTATTACAGCTATGCTCCGTCTCGCAACCCCCAAGGCCCAAGCGAGATCCTCGGCCACGGATTGCGTGGAGGCTCGTGGGCATCCCCGGCTGATCATGCCCAGACATTTTTCCGCGACTCGTCTCATGCCGGCCGCCCGAACCTGCGGGTCGGCTTTCGCTGCGCCAAGTCGTTGACTAAAGGGGAAGAAGACTGTACTGATTAGTCAGCCTCTCTCCGTATCTATTCAATAATCGATAGGATAATCGGCATGAAAAAGCAGAACCGCCACATGTGGCGTCTCTACTTCAGCGCCTTTGAGCTATTAGCCCGGCGGCTTACTGCCAGGCGGCCGCCGATTGTAAGCTGCCCCGAGCTGCAGATCATACAAGCCGGGATTATGTGTTGAAGGCCGGTTTGCCCGACCATGAATAGTCGGGTTCATGGCTAAAGTCACGTCGGGGCCATAGAAGAAGGGTTGTCTAAAAGGTTATTTTAGACAACCCCTGTATAAATCGTTACTTTTCCTACTCGTGGACGCTTTTTCAGTAGACTCACATATGTATTTCTCAGCTAGAAGCCAAACATTTCTAATGGGGCGTAAAGGATATTAGGATAATAGGCGTCCATGAACCAGAAAACCCCAATTAGAACGACGAGTATTACCAGACAGCCGCAACCAGCCATAAGCCATGGGCTCTTTTTCTTCTTTTCTTCCGCCGGCGCCACTGGAGCATACACGGGAGCTGGCGCGGCGGCGGCCCGTCGTGCAGGGGGCGGCGTGGGAGCCGGAGAAGGCGCAGCCGGCGCTGGAGCGCTTGCTGAAGTCCCAACTACAGTAGCAGAACTTTCGGGGGAAACCGCATCAAACGTTAGCTTCACCTTCCCGCCTAAACCGATCAAATCGCCAACATTTAACACCCGAGGAGCCGACAGGCGTTCATCATTTACAAAGGTGCCATTCGTCGATCCAAAATCCTCAAGGACGAATCCGCCTGGAGTCCGCATCAGGCGCGCATGCTTACGCGATATCTCTGTATCGCCTATAACAATATCGTTGACAACATCCCGGCCAAGTAGAGTAATCTCCTTGGTAAGATCAAATGTCGTTCCCGGACTGGGACCTTCGCGAACAATAAGCCGAAACGATGCAAGTTCCATCTTGTCCTCCTTTGGCATCTCCTTTGCATTGTAGTTTAGCGGCTGCCTACCCTAAACGCAAGTCAATAATGATGTTGAGAAAAATATTTGCCTGTAAAAAATTATGGTATATATAGGGCGTGAGTTCCATTTCCGCCCCATATATACCACCTCGTTCTTCAAAAGTTGACTTGTCATCGAGAGAGAGTGCCATATAATTCTTATAAGGCTCATTTATAGAAGAAGAGTACAACATCTTCATGGCCTAATTTAGAATCAATCAGCCTTTCTTCATGCGATTGTGAGTCTTGCTCTATCATACAGCTCGAACCTATCGAACATGGGCCTACTAGGAGCGACGATGAAAATAATGGAATGTTCTCCTTTCCGCGAAGAAGATGGAACGATCAGCATTAATAACTTGCTCCGCGGCACATGGGCGCACGGGGTAGACTGGCGCAAAAAAATGCAGGATCAGGATAAAGCTTGCGAACGGCTGCAGAGCAGCCTTGACAAGAACCACTTGCTCCTAAAAAATGTCGCTATCCCGGGCAAACATTTTAACGAGCCAATGATGGTGCTTCTTAGCCCTCAGGGAGTTCGTGTGCTGATGGTGTCCTCGGCCCGCGGCAACTACCGTGCTAAAGGCTCTGAATGGTTGCGTTATAGCGATAGGATCCACCGTTTCAAACGGACGCGCCCTAATCTGCAGACTATTGTTTTAGATATGACCAAATCTCTCGCGAAAGAACTCCAGAATCTCAGCTTTCAATTGCCCAATATCGAGGCAGTATTAATTTTTACCAATCCCCGGACGCTTATCGACACTGCCAGACCGAGGGCAAGGATCGTACCTGCCGATGCCATCAGTTTCTTTGCGGCTAACTTGCAGCAATTGCCGCCCATCATGGAATACACAGATCTCCGCAACTTGGCTCGTGCGTTGCTTCTTATGGCAAAGCCCGAAACAAAGCCGTCGCCTCAAGTTAAAGAGGCGGTCAATAAAGCGGTAGAAATCCAGGCAATAGATGAGATCCCTTCCGCCCAGGTCGCTCTCCCTGAAGTCCAAACTGGCCCCGACATTCGAACTGGCCCGAAAGTTTTTGGGTTGAATCGGATACAACTGGAGCGCCGTCAGTGGGCCATCCTCGCCGGGCTTATTATTCTCGAGATTCTGATTTTGATCATCTTCGCGGTCCTATTGTCAACCAGTATGAATCTAATCCAAATACCATAGCATAATTACTACAAGGTGCTCGCTTGCATCCTAGACTATCGATCATCATCCCTGCCCATAACGAAGAGCCAAGGCTACCCGCCAGTCTGAGCAAAGTTCTAGCTTTTATAAGCTCCCAACCTTATACGGCCGAAGTGCTGGTGGTGGAAAATGGCAGCCAGGATCGCACCGCCGAAATTGTCACTGAGATCGCTCGCCATCACCCTAATTTGCACTTAATTCAAGAACAGAAAGCCGGAAAGGGTTTGGCTGTGCGCCGCGGAATGCTAGCCGCGTCCGGCGAGTATCGGTTCATTTGCGATGCTGACCTCTCAATGCCCATTGAGCAAGTCAGCCGATTCCTGTCGCCGGATAGGGGGGACTTCGATATTGCCATCGGTTCGCGTGAATGCCCCGGATCGGTGCGGTTCAACGAACCAGTCTACCGCCACTGGATCGGCAGAGCCTTCAACTTCCTGGTGCGGATACTGGCCATTCCTGATTTTCAGGACACACAATGCGGCTTTAAATGTTTCCGTGCCGCCGCTGCTGAAGATCTCTTTCAGGTCCAACGGCTTGATGGATGGACCTTTGACGTCGAAGTGCTGTATATCGCCCTTCAGCGAGGCTATCGAGTAGCAGAAGTGCCTATCGATTGGTATTATTTTCCTGGAAGCAGCATTCATCCCTTTCGCGATTCCTTCTCCATGTTTATTGATCTTTTCCGAATTCGCTCAAACTGGCGTCGAGGGCTTTATGGCCCGTAATGCTAAAATCATTCGGGGGCCTGATCTCAGCTACGAGAAAGGGCTTTTTAATCGCGATTGCACCCACATAGCCGGCATCGACGAGGCCGGCAGAGGCGCCTGGGCCGGCCCGGTTGTAGCGGCGGCTGTAATTCTACCTGTAGAGCGTGATGCATTGGCAAACGCCTTAAAGGGCGTGCGCGATTCAAAACAAATGACCTTCAACCAACGCGCCCACTGGGCGATAGAGATTCGTAAAACCACTCAATGGGTTGGCGTTGGCCAAGCCGCGCCAGGGGAAATCGATCAATGCGGTTTAATACCGGCAACCTGCGCCGCCATGCGGCGCGCACTTGAAAAGCTCCCACTCGCTCCCGATTATCTTCTTATCGATTATATGCACCTCCCTGATGTGCCTTACCTGCAAACGGCTATCACCCATGGCGATGCCCTGGTGCTCTCGATTGCCGCTGCCTCGGTGATCGCCAAAGTGGCCCGCGATCAGATGATGATCGATTTTGATTCCATCTACCCGGGGTTCGCATTTGCCAGCAACAAAGGTTATGGAACCCCTGCGCATCGTAAAGGCCTCGAGCAATTCGGTCCCACTCCCATTCATCGCTTCTCTTATCGTCCGGTGGCAAAATTTTGCCCGGAGAAGGCGCTCAATTCAGACACATAACTCCACAATATACCCATTATTTTCTCAAGGATGTTGAAAAACATATTTACCAATAAAAGAGCAGGGTATATATGGGGTGGAAGCTCAG
>DAOVFE010000401.1 GCA_030673085.1 Anaerolineales bacterium
TTTACCGCTCCTGCTAATTGTGGGATTCCTCTCGCGGGATGAAACAGCGCAGATATTAACTGCGCCCAGGATGAGCTCTTTGATATGGAAATCAATCCGGTTTCAACTTGGCGTAAAGCATCGCCATCCCAAAGTTTTTTAGTAACCAGCTTATCGGGTATCAAAAGCCAATTAGCATCTCGCAGACTAAACACGGTAGCATTTCCACCGGCAAGCGCCACATTCTTTTTGCTTTCCGGCAATCGATAATGAGGCTGCCCTCCCGGTAGGTGACTGTAGTCATGCTCCTGATGAATAATGGTAATCGCACCGGTTGCATTTATGACCGGAATATGGGTCACCCGCCCGGCATAGATCATCCAATTATCCCAACCCGCTCGCCCCAGGGCGAAAGGCGGCATATCGGCAAACATTTGCCGCGGATAGACAAAATAGTCGCTTCCGGTAGCCGAATGTAATTTCCCATGCTGCTTTACCCGCGCCCGCAGCGTGCTCTGCCAACCTGAACCAAAGGGCAACAGCTCTCGTACATCCAGATCCCACCGCCGGCCAACGATTAGAAACTTATCAAATCTCTCCGCAACTCGTTCGACTGCCGGAAGTAAATCATCCATCAATAGAATGTCGGCATTCACATAGCAGAGAATGGAATGATGCGCCGCCTGCCGCGCCAAAGCAAAGATTGAATCCAAACGCGGCGTTCCGAACTCATTGCGTTTGACATCAGAGATCTGGCGCAGTCTATATTCTCGAGCCACATCGACCATGCCTTCCTCATCGCCGATAAGAAGCACTTCGACTTGCGAGCCTAACTCCATCCAGGATCGAATTGCATTGCGTTGGATGATGTCAATATGCCCATGAAATGGTTTCGGCGCACTGAATATGGTCAGCATTCCCTCTGTCACCTATTAATCTCATTGCGTGCTATTGCAGTAATGCCGGCTTCTGGGCTCTTATTCACTCTGACCCACAATCAGAGCCGCCGTACGCATTAAAACAGCTAGACCACTTCTCGAAAGCCTTTATGCCGGATATTAGCATTGATCTCAGCTAATTCCGGTTCACGCTCTAATATGGCTAGAACATCCCGCCATCCAAAATCAGATCTTCCCTCAAGCCGTTGGTAGATTTGGCGCACGAAAGCCAGATCTTCAGGAGTATCCACTGTCCAGCGCATCGCGCCATAATCGCCGCCTGATTCTATCGAGAGCGTGCGAAAACGGCCCGGTTCTTCAAATAAATAAGGCGTGACGTGTTCACGCTGGTAACGCTGATTAGCCTCATGTCCGGCTCGCTCCAGTGCATCAATCTTCATCACTTCCGCATCAAGTCCGATCGGATAGCTGCGAACGATTCGATTGCTGGCGTAATCGACCGGAGGCTCGCTTTCCAGAAAATCACTTACTACATGATCGATTTCCCCGGGATCGATGAGCGGACAATCTGCCGTCAGACGGACAACAATATCCGCATGGTAGGCATGTGCGGCCTGTAGATATCGGGCAAGCACATCCTGGGCATCTCCTCTAACAAAGGGATACCCGCGATTCTTGCAAAGCTCTGCCACAATGTCATCACCCGGATCTATGGTTGTGGCAACTACGACACTTTCCAGCGACTTTGCCAGCCTTGCGCGCTCCACCACCCGGACTAGCATCGGCTGGCCAGCGATATCCTCCAGAACTTTCCCCGGCAGACGAGTCGCTCCCATACGCGCCTGGATGATGGCTACAACTCGCTTCAAGTCGGCTTTCAAAGACTGTCTTCCTCCGCCTTACTTACGAGCTCATAGACCTCTAATAGCTTCCTCGAATTACGCCGCCAATTTGCCCGCTCCTCGGCAACTGCCCTCGCCCGATCAGCTATTGCTGAAAGACCCTTTGGAGCTTTTCGAGCAATACGAATCATTTCCACCAAGGCTTCTTCATCGCCATCTGGAAACCACCAGCCATTTTCCCCCGGCGTGACCCATTCACGATTGCCGGCTATATCAGAAACAACCACCGGTACTCCACAAGCCATTGCTTCCAGCAGCGAAACCGAGCTCCCGTCGCTGTGGGACCCGCTAAGGTATAGATCCGCTGCTCGATAATAGGCC
>DAOVFE010000214.1 GCA_030673085.1 Anaerolineales bacterium
GGAATTTTGCCCCTTCGGGTGCGGGTTTTGTTTAAATATTCGCTCAGGACTATCGCCCTGCAGTGCCTACGGCCCTGGCCATTCATCCCCTAAGCAAGCTTAGGGACCTCAGCAAGCTGAGGGATATTCTGGCTAATCGAATAAAACGAATTTTTTATCCAAAAAAATGCCTATATGTCTACAATATCCAGGACCTCACGGGTGAAATCAGCCAGGCGGCGGCGGTTTTCAGAGCTGAGTTTTAATAAAATGACCTGACATTTGTTCGCCTGCGCCAGGAGCATATTAGCCAGGTTGCGATTGACTCGTTCGGCAATCGATAAACCAACACTCAGTCCCACCAGCGCATTTAACCCCAACTCTCCGGGAAGACCGATTTTATGTAACACCTGGCTCAGGCCGCGCGTTTCGACGGTGTCCTTTATAGAGTTGAGACCGAGGATGATTGCCGTGACCATCTCGGTGAGGTAGATAATGGGTGAGCGCTGGTCGGACTGGCGCAGCAATAATTCTTCCAGCAGCGTTTCGTATCCGCCAACTTGCCTCATGGATAATTGTTCTAAGATTCGGGCTTTTGCCCGTTGCCATTCTTCCTCCTCCCAATCTCCCCCTGCTAATTCCAATAACATCTCGGAGGCAAGGGGCGTAGGTCGAAAGACTACTGTGGAGCGCCCTGGACCGCGATTGCCCTCAGGTAGTTGGTATTCGGCTTGGACCAAGCCCCGATCTTCCAGCAGGCGCAACATTTCGTATGCGGTTATCCTGCCCACACCTAAGTGCTCGGCCAATCCGGAATAATGGATCGGTTCGCCTTTTTGATCATATAGATCCAGGAACTTTCCCAAGAACTCTTGCTGGCGTTTAGTTAATGGTTTCATGTGACTCTCGATTACTGTTGAAAAATCCGTATTTTCCGAAAATTCCGAATATATTCTACCAATATGTAGAAATGGCGTCAAGGGATGTTTGTGCACCCCATATATACCGTCTCCTTTCTCGCATTTGGGCTTTTTTCAGTGCATTCATTTATCAAATACTTATTTCTTGCCCAACTTCATTTCCAATACTCGCCTTTTCGACAATCCTCGGCATGAGTGTGTTGAAAACGATAAATCATTCGCCCAGAGTCTGATATATATATAGGGAGGGTGGGAATAAATCTCCCACCCTCCCTATATATATCGCGCTCTTTAATGAGCACCTGTGTTTTTCAACATCCTCTGGCATAACCCTTCTAATCATCCGGCTTGTGTGTTCTGATCAGTGAATCCGGCTGAGTAGAAGGCCATTATACGAAACTACTGAACGCGTTATGCAATTACTGAAATGTGCTATCAGTGGCAATACATGTCTGGTTTTATGATTTAAGTTACGGGATCCATTGAGGCGAATATCCGCCAGCGATCACTTCTTGGGGAATTTTTTCTTCAATATTTACCAGCCAGATCTCAACCGGCTGGGCAAGATCAGATTGATTGAATCGATTATAGACTATCACTTGTGAATCCGGACTCCATGCAATAGAAGATTGGTTAAAATCGGGTTCATTTACGATCTGGAACCTCTCAGAAGCATTCGATCTCATTAACCACACCTGATGCCCAAGCGTCCAGCGCTCTCTCTCGAGATTCTTGCGGACGAAGCAAATCCACTTTCCGTCAGGCGAATAGATTGGAGCGGTATCCTCAACTCGTCCATCGTCTTCTCCGGTTAAGTCACTCTTAATGCCCGTCTTTTCTTCAACGCGATAGACATGGCTGTAGAAAAGTGGGATTTCCTTGCCACCAACCAATTCATATTGACCTTCAAGGAAGTGCACCTCTGGAAAAACGAAGAAGCTGCCATCCGGAGACCATTCGACAGTCACATCCATTTCATTTGGGATCATACGCAGCGGCTGTGGCTCCTTCCCTAAAGCAGGATTGACAAGAGCTATAGCCTTGAGTGTGCTATCGTAGTATGCCAGCCTGCCATGCGGCGACCAGGAAGGATTAGAGGTAGCATGATTGGCTGGACCAATAGGATAAGCTTCAACGCCTTCCGTAATACGGATAGCCCATACACGGCTCGGCCCTAGAATATTTTTGCCGATAATGGTCTCTTCATAAGTCGCCTGCTCAAAGGCTACCAGGTCTCCTTGATATGATATGACTGGCTTGCGACAAAATACGGATGAAGGACAAGCATAGAGAAGACGATCTGTGTTGCTAGCTAAATCCAGCAAATGGAGATCGCTGCCGCCATCCTCCCGTACAGCAGTATATACAAGATATAACCGCCTCGGGCCAATCGAATAATCCAACACGCCCAGCGGCAGCTCGGTAAGCTGAACGGGCTCCTCTCCATCAAGCGAACGAGCATATATATTGGCTGGTCCATCTTCCGGCCAGAGATAAACGATTCGCGGACTTCCAATTGAAAAAGACCAGGTATAACTTGTAAGTAATGGCAGAAAGGTGGTTGACCTTGCACCGGCTTCCAATCGCACACTGATCGTTTCTCCAGCCTGCCAAGGGACAGCAGGTTGGAAGATCAGAGTCCGCCCTTCCCAGACAAGACGCCCTTCCATCATAGGTTCTATTAATAAGCGCGATTCAACCGAGAGCGTATCCATGGGACGGCTAAAGGTCAGGGTAATCGGCGTTATTGCCGGAACCTGAGAGCTGCCGGATGGAGGCGTAAACTGCACGATACGTGGAGAAAGCCAGATTACCAATGCTACAAGAGCAGCAAGCGCTCCCAGGATCCACGGCAACGACGGCATACGACGGCGAGTTTGATACATCTTGCTGAGATTATACAACCTTTGTAGAAGCTAAAAGAGAAATTAGGATATCAAATATACTCACGGTATAAGAATTAATGAATACATAATCGGTAAGCTCGGAAACTAATCGTTTAGCAATTCGTGAAATTTTATATCTAGCCCAATGATTAAAGGCCTCAGGCTTGCTTAAGCCGGGCTTTTAAGGATTCGATTGCTGCAACCGGTGTTGGATTTATATCGTACGCCATTGCAAGATAGTAAGATGTGTAGTCGCCAAAATGCAAACAGGTCCATTGCTGGGCCAGCCGAGAATCGCCCTCAGCGGTGACATTATCGGTTCTGAAACCATTATCAGCCAGGATCTGACGGGTCAAATCGCTTCGGAATTCATTTCGCGGATGAGCCTTTTCGGCCCGCAAGAATAAAACCATCATATCGTCAAAGAGAAGCTTAGGCTGCAAAACACCCGACAACATATTGTGATCAGCTTCCGGCAGTTCCTCAAACTGGGCTACGCTCTTCGATAATTCCGCTATTTGAGTACGCCATCGGCGTGCGACTGGTCTCATAAAGCCCGATCCGATGATGATTGGACAGCGCCCAACAAGCTGGCTGGCCTTCTGTTTAGCTAGGTTTTCAGCTATAGGAACTTCCGCCCGCAGGTTCGCTTGTTGAGCCTTCATAGCCGTTATGCAATTTGCCAATTCATCGCCCGGATTGGGAACCAAGTGTAGGCGCGCCAAGGCAGAAAACAATAAACCAAACGAATATCCCACGGCTGTTCGAGGCTGACCATCATGATCAAATTGCCATAGCGGGACCTTTTTTGAAATAGCCCGCCTGGCCAGTTCTCCTCCGGTGGTTATTGCCATCAATCGGGCGCCGGATTCTTGAGCCCGTTCAAAAGCAGAAAGCGCTTCTTCAGTATTGCCCGAGTGTGAGCAAGCGATTACCAGTGTTTCTTGACCACCAGCAAACGCCGGCAGCTCATAATTACGCCATACGAGGATCGGAACAGACGATAATGGTGATTCATAAGCTGCAAGTAGATCGGCCCCGATCGCCGATCCGCCCATGCCGGCCACGACTACTTGGCGAAGCCCATCATAAGGAGGGAGTGGAAGAGACTGACCTAATTCCCATGCTAACGCCAGTTGATCAGGCAAACCATCAATATGATCAATCATCATTTCGGTATCAACTATGGCAAATTGCTTCACATTATCCAGGTTCATTCATCCTCCAAGCTCATTTGATAGACTTCTTTACGTGACCATCCTGTTAATGAGGCTACCTCTCGCGCCGCCTGTGATCGGGTCATCCCAGTATGAATATGCTTCTCAAGTGATTTTTGCACTTCCGCCTTTTTCCATCGCTTCTTTATTATCGACCCCCCGACGACAAGCGTAATTTCTCCACGCGGCGCATGCGCTAAGAAAT
>DAOVFE010000108.1 GCA_030673085.1 Anaerolineales bacterium
CTATACTTCGCCCAATGTTCGCAGCGGGTAATCGCCCTTCAATGGAAGGATGGGCCGTGGCATACGTCAATCATGCCCCCAACCCGCAGAATCTGACTCATTGTGCAGATGATTTTCTTCAGCCCTTTTATATTCGCCGAATACAGAGATCATAATCGCTAGCTCTACAATATCGCCCGATCGATTAAAATGAAGCGAATATTCATTATCTGCCCATTTTCACTCAAGGAGGTTTTCAATAGCTATGAACTTTCTAAAGAAGAGCGGAGCAACAATCAGCATTAATCTCGATCGACCCTCAGGACCATACTACCCCGGTGACGTTATCCACGCCGTCATTACCTTGGAAAGCGAGAATGATTTACAAGCTCGCCAGTTACACGCCGGATTGCTAGCGTGGGAAATGTATATGACCGAGGATTCGGATGGCAACCGGGAACAACGAAGCACAATGAACGACTTCGTCGCTGAAGACGTATTGATGGAAGAAACAGATATGCCCGCCGGCTTTCACCAGACTTATCAATTGGACTTGCAAATCCCAGCAGATGCATTTCCCCCTTACGCCAGTAGACTCATCCAGAGCGGCTGGCTGGTTAAAGCCACGCTCGACCTTCCCGGGAGAAAAGATGTCAATGAGCAAGTTGTATTGCCTTTGATCGTCCCTCCTCCGGGGCGCAATGCGCAGGCCGGCGAGTATGGGCAATCGAACAAGCCAGATAAGGCCGACATCGCTATATGCCTCCCCCGATTGGAATTGCTTGAGGGTGAAACCATCGATTGCAAACTGATAGTGAGACCGCATGAAGAACTTAAAATTGGCGAAGTTCGTATCCGCCTGATTCGCCAAGAAAAGGTGCATGTTTCGCGGGCTAAAGTATCCCGCACTGATTGGATCGATAAAGTAAAACTGTCCGGCAAGATTCGCTTTCACTCAGACCAAATCGAGGAATTTCCGTTCAGTTTAACTATTCCCAAGATGGGTTGCCCGACGCGAAATACGGAAAACACTACCGTGACCTATACACTCCAGGCAGCGCTTAGCCGGGGTATCCGCAAGGACTATACTGCCAGTACGGATGTATATATTTACAGCGGGCCCGGCTCCAGTTAGTCTACTGTGGAGTACAATGTCGCGATGCGCTGCTCCATCCCAACTTAGTAGGATGTACCGGCGCATGCGGGTCATCAATATTCCGTCTGGATACTGCATAGCCGGCCAAGACGGAAATTTTCCGCTCGTTGGCTGCATCCGGCCGATATTCAAGCTCGGCCCATAAGCGATTCTGCATGCAACGATCGAACCTCTTACGGAAATAAGTCCTGCTGTACCGGCGCTGCAACTGAGTCTTAATAAATCATACGTAAAGTGAATAATCTTCAGGAGAACTTTATGGAATGCAAGAAAGAACAGAACCTAAAAGGCTGCAATTGCACCTATGAACCCTGCTCTCACAAAGGGATATGCTGCGAATGCATCCAATATCATCTGAGAATGAGAGAACTGCCTGCTTGCTGCTTTCCGGATGACGCCGAACGAACCTTCGATCGATCGTTTGAGCACTTTGCGCGATTAGTCGCCGCTAGCAGAGTATAGATTCTAAGCGCGACCGGGCGCGGACGGATCTCATAGTCCAAAAACCGCTTTGCGAACCATCGTGTGCCAACCGATTCAATTCTAAATCGGCTTTGTGGTGTTATTGGCGCGTCAAAATCGTTAGCCCTCTGCCCTTATAAATCCTTTTATATTCAGATATACTTCTCTAAATCGCACATCCGGTTCAATCTAGCCGTTAAAACAATATTGCGAAAATTTAGTACAGAATTTTGTTACTTTCATCTCACTTGTGCCCAAGGAGCAAAATATGCTGAAGGAATTTAAGGAATTTGCCATGCGCGGGAATGTGCTCGACATGGCGATAGGTATCATCATCGGCGCGGCATTCGGCTCGATTATCAATTCCCTGGTTAATGATGTCATTATGCCGCCAATTGGACTGCTTCTGGGTAAGGTAGATTTTTCAAATCTCTTCCTCACTTTGCATGAGGGTAAAATTGCAGGACCTTATAGCTCTCTGGCGGATGCCCAATTAGCCGGAGCAGTCACTATCAATTATGGCTTGTTCATTAACACTATTATCAGCTTTTTGATTATTGAATTCGCAGTCTTTCTCCTCATTCGCAGCATCAATCAACTTCAGAAAAAGGAAGAGGCCACGCCGGCCGAACCGACGACCAGAGAATGTCCTTTCTGCGCCTTGGAAATCCCTATCAAGGCAAGTCGTTGCCCGTATTGCACCTCAAAACTCGATCGTCCAGCCGATTAGTGAGGCCTGGGCTCCGATCATTTTCTCGCCACCCGGAACTTGATCACGCCCATAGTGGTAATCCTAAACATAACCGGCGATCCCGGTATCTCTGTTTAAAATACAGCATTGGAGGCAAAGTAAAGGGTATGCTCAAAACAGCAAAAAATGAATTACACCCAATGGTCATCCATCTAGATGCCGCGGGGACAGATTATATGCCTGTGCTCGGCGGTCATCCAGAGAGCGTCTCGATGCGCTCCGGTCTGGTAATCCTATCCCCGGGTAGCTCAGTAGGCGTGCACAACACAGGCGATCACGAGGAGCTTATTATCGTTTTCGAGGGGCAGGGCGATCTGAAAATCAGCGGACAGGATTCGCTCGCGATTAGTGCTGGGGTTGCGGCCTATTGTCCTCCCGATACCGAGCATGATGTGGTGAATACCGGCGCCAGCCCTTTACGTTATATCTATGTTGTGGCGAGGACTAAGGTTTAATCGGCCTTGGAGTTCCTTTTTCCCTTGGATTCTCCTTCATCCGGCATCTGCTGAAGTGAAGAACCCCACAGCAAGCTGTGGGGATGAATGGCCAGGGCCGTAGGCACTGCAGGGCGATAGTCCTGAGCGAATATTTAAACAAAAACCCGCACCCGAAGGGGCAAAATTCCTGCAATGGGGGATGTCCCTGAAGGACATCCCTAAAGGAATTTTGAGGGTTTTGTCATTTACTATTGCTCCGTTTTATATAACTAGCGCTTGGTCCACTTTTTCAGTATCGGCCCTGCCAAACCTTCAACCAATTGAGATTCCAGCCTCAATATTCTCTTTATAATATTTCCCAATTTCAGACTTAATAGGTTATATTTAGCATATATTCAGGTACCTAATAGGAGGAAACAACAATGATCGGAAAACTACCTGAGAATGTACTCGAATCGGTCCTCGAGACTATACCGATAGAGTTTTCGGTTGTCGATGAAAATAATAAGGTCTTGGCTTGGAATAAACACAATACCAGGATCTTCAAAAGACCCCCCGGGGTTGTTGGCAAAGATGTTCGCAACTGCCATCCTAAAAGGAGCCTCGATAAGGTTGAAACCATTTTGCAGGAGATGAAAGCCGGAAAAAGGGATAAAGCTCGATTCTGGATTGATCTTTCCATTGGCCCGGATAAGCAAAAGCAGAAGGTCATGATTGAATATTATGCCCTTAGAGACGCCGATGGAAAATACTTGGGCTGCCTTGAAGCAAGTCAAAATATCGCCGAAATTCAGTCCCTAACTGGCGAGAAACGATTGCTGGAATAGCCGGGCGGGCTATATTCATGAAGCCCTGAATCCGTATGAGATTCGGGCCGTAATTCCAACATGCCCCGATAGAATAACGGAATCATGGGCAGGGTTCAGGGTGGATCTTGGCGATTGCTCCAGCATTGTTGCTTCACTCGCCATGGCCCGAAACTCGAGCATAGCCTGATAACAGGGGTTTCGCCAGGCCAGGGACTATTTTGATAAGCTGCTATCTATTGGGCAGAAGCTCAATGAGTTTCATACTTATTTAACTAATCGCCAACACCAAGAATGATATACTATTGGAGCAAGTTTTCTAATCCTTATACTGGTCGGATGATATCCCGCTGTTAGTGGACATTTGATTTGCTCAACTGCCATTCACTCAAGATTCCAAGCCAAGAAAATATTCGTCGCTTTTTGAGATATTTATAAGTTGACTGCACTTAAAAAAGCCCAAATGCAAGAAAGGCATTTTCCCACTGGTGGCTGCTTTTTTCAGTGGACTCATAAGTTAGTGAAGGTTTAGTGGAGAAAAATAATGAATGCAATAAAAATAGTCGTTGATAGCTGCGCCGACTTGCCCAAGTCCATCCTGAAGCGGTTCGACATTACGGTTGTGCCGGTTAATATTCATATTGGTCAGCAATCCTATGAGGATGGAGTAGGGATAAGCCGAGAGGAACTCTGCCTCAAAATGGAAAATGGCATCATCGCTACTACCTCACAGCCCTCTCCAGGCAAATTCCTTGAGGTCTATAAAGAGTTGGCTAAGAAAGCCAGCACAATCCTTTCAATTCATATTACATCTAAGCTCAGCGGCACCTATCAATCCGCCAAATTAGCTCGCACGATGCTTATGGATGCCGATATCCGGGTCATCGATTCACTATCTGCTTCCATGGGAACTGGCTTTCTTGCTCTGGCTGCGGCCAAAGCGATTGAAGCCGGTAAGTCAGTGAGGGAAATCCTTTCAGCTATCGAAAAGATCAAGGCTCAGATGAACGTATTCGCCACCGTGCCCACTTTGAAATACCTCAAATTGAGTGGGCGAATTAGCCAATTACAAGAAAAGTTCGCCTCATTCCTTAATATTAAACCCATCCTCACTCTGCACAGTGGCCTGATAGATGCCGCCGGCATGGTTCGAACCCGAACCAAGTCTCTGAATCAGCTCCTGGAGCTGACCAAGAACGCAATTGGTAGGCCTGGGGCGACAAGCATTGCCATAGCACATGCCTACGCGCCCGAAGAGGCGCAGCGACTGAAGGAAAAGATCCAGGCCATCTATAAGTTCAAGGAGATCTTTGTCGTCGAGATCACCCCCGCTCTTGCAGCTCTTGGCGGCCCCGGCTTGATTGGAGTCGTTTCATACACAGAGTAGTGAAGAACCCCGCAGCAAGCTGCGGAGTTCTTCACTTGCCGAAATAATAGTATATATGGGGTGGAAGCTCCGCTTCCACCCCATATATACCACACGCCTTTACGTGCAAATATGATTTTTAACACCCCCTGTACAAGGAAATGAGGATAAACGATGGGTAAATGGCTGAAGGCAGCATTTTTTTCCGTACTGCTGATCGCCGCCGGATACTTCTTCGGCACAATTTGCGGGCGTATGGAACAGTTCTCTGAATTGCTCCTTTCCGCCTCTGGCAGCCTGATAAAACCACTGCTATGGCTCCTCTTTGCTCTGGCCGTTATGGCCATAGCTGCCGGCCTGGTCGCCGCGCTTCTAAGACCCGCCTGGACTGGAATTCTGGCTTACATCCTCTCCGGAGCAGGCATTCTTCTTGGTTGGCAAGTCTCAAAAGAAAGCTTCATCTTAGTATTGATCTATGTCCTGGCTGGATCTCTTTATATAGTCGGCGTAGCCGGGGACATGAATGAACGGATCAAGCTCTCTATGCAATCCATCAGAAAGGGGCAGGGGGTACTGCTGGCTACACTTGCGCTTCTTCTCTGCGGAAGTCTATACATCCACTGTACAGATTACATCGAACGAGAAGGATTCTCCATCCCTGATCCATACATGGATATTCTCATGGAACAAACGGTGAAACAGGTCGAAGATCAAGTACCGGAGATTATGCGCCCACTGATCATGCCCACGTTCGAAGAGGAGTTCCGAGACACCATCGGCGAGCTCTTCGAGCAAATGATGGCGCCTTATGAGAAGCTTATCCCACTGACTATAGCTTCAACTCTGTTTTTTTCATTATCCACGATCACCAATTTGCTGGCTTTTGTGCCCAATGCTGCCGTGAGCCAGGTTGTCTCATTGCTTGTATCGTTGGGAATTGTAAAGGTGGTCAGCAAAGAACAGGAAGTAGAACGGCTGACCATCGACTAAGGCTTTGCCGGATATCCAGGTCTCTTTACATAAGAGCGAAGAACTCCGCAGCAAGCTGATCTTCCAAGGAAAAAGCCAACAGGGGGGCTGCTGCCCTCAAACCTCCGCTTGCCATTCATCCGCGCAGCAAGCTGCGGGGTATTCTGGCTTTTTCCCATAAATACCCGCCAGGAAATCGGGGGATGAAAGATGTCTTTCACCTGTACTCCGGGCTGCCAACTAATGGTAGGATTCGCCAATCGGCCGCCCAACCATCCCTTCTGCAAAGGACCTGGCGAGAAAGCGATTTCAGTGCATGGCTGGCCGCAAGAGCCCGCACAGACAGAAACCATAAACAGCGCGCATCGCACACTATCGATTGATGCCGGATTCTTCAGCATGCATGAGCGCTCTAACAGCGC
>DAOVFE010000154.1 GCA_030673085.1 Anaerolineales bacterium
GTTGGTTCAGGATTATCTGGCGCGTCTGCCATCGGGAAAGGGTCGGGGCGCTTATATTTTCTGCACAAAAGGAGCCTTTGCCGCTAACTCCGTCAGGCGCAACCTCCAGCGCCTGGCAGCAAATGGCTATGTGCCTCTGGGAGGCGGTAGTGTTCTCATGCCCGGCACCGATGGGTTGTCTATGGTTTCCAAGAACTCGCTTATGGCGCATAAAGCCCTAGAAAAGGATTTCGACCATTTAAAAGATGCGGATCGCTTAGTCGACGAGATTGCCTCCATATCATCTGAGCTGCAAGATGGATGTCCGGTTGAGACGCTGCGTCAATCTCTGCCTTCTCGTTCCGGCGCTACCTTTTCCGATCGGATATGGACTTTTCTCTATACTATTACCGAAAACTTCGCCCGCTCCAGGTTACACGCCGATGAACAGTGTAAGGGATGCGGGATATGTGCCCAGATCTGTCCTTTGGGCAGTATTGAAATGTTCAATGGTCACCCCCGTTTTGCAGACAATTGCGCTCTGTGCATGCGATGCATCCATGCCTGTCCTCAGGAAGCAATCCAGATTGGCAAACTCACATCGGGTAAGTTCCGCTGGAAAGGTCCGAAAGGTGATTTCAAGCCGCTGCAGATGCGACCGAAGGGGAAGAACAGCTTATTGGTGGAATGAACTAGTTTAAGATGGGCATATTGTCATAAATTTCGCTTGACTATGATTGGGTGATTCAACGCTATGTTCTACGAGAACACGGGGTGATCTTGGCGGGACCCGCTCCAAACACATTGATTGACCCGATCCTGCCCAGCGAATTGCGTCGAGCCGTTCTTGAATTATTCCATGGGTGGTGGGCGCCAATGCTCCATGATCCCATCCGCTTATACCAGCCCGAATATCAAGTCTATGCCGTTCTCACGATGTGTTGGATTCTCCACACATTACAACACGGAACTGTCGTCTCGAAACCGGTTGCAGTAAGGAGTGCACAGGAGGAGCTGGGTGATCACTGGGCAGCATTGATTGACCATGCTTTTGCATGGCGAAACGGCGAGTGATTTGACCAATGGACTTAATCCGTTACACGCTTGAACGCAGTAATCGATTTGAGACACCTAAATTATGGTATAAAGGCAGTTGGCTATAGCGCACAACTCTAATCCTTTACCCCATGTAGAGAAAGATCCGATGAAATTTAATAAAAATAACAAATGGAAGGTTTTGATCGGCGTAAACCTTTTCCTGGGAATGCTTCTTTGGTTTGCATATTTCACCGATTACTCACTACCTGGCACAGTAATTGATTTCTTATTTCCGCCTGCGGTTGCAATCGTTAGCCTTATATCGCTCCTGGCAGCAGGCAAGAATACGCCGACAAAGGGCAAGAGACTTGTTAGCAGATTATCTTGTATTCCATCGCTTATTGGTGGATGCTCGTATACCATTATTTCGATTTTAGCTATCCCTGTCTTTATGCTTGGCTTCTTCTTTGCGATGGATGAGCTTTCAAACGAGACGCTAATTCAACGGATTGCTTCGCCAGATGGCTCCCGTATTGCTGAAGTCTATTTCAGGCCGGTTGGCGCATATAGTGGCGGCAACGGACGAATCTCCATTCGCGTCAAATATCGCCTGTTTCCATTCGTCGAGCGGGATGTTTATCATGTTGGCAGGTCATATGCAAATGAAAGTACAACTGATTATCTCTCATGGGTGGACAATGACACACTCTTCATTTCAGAGAAACAACATAATCTAAGCCTGGGAATAGTTAAGCCTGAGACCCCTCTAATAGTGCACGTCCCTGTGATGGTTCTACGCTCTTTTATTAACGCGGCTGAAGAAATGATTGCTTGGCCTGCCAGAAATTCCTCTATACAACGAGCACCGATCTATCCAGATTCCATCTCCTATGATTCGGTTGAATTCGATGAAACCCAGGACACTGTGTGGCGGTCTTTCCAAATTTCGGGTTATCGGGTCAGTGAGGTAGCAGAATGGTATCAAGACGCGCTTTCCCAACCTCCATGGTTTTTAATACAAGTCAATACATTCACATCTAGAGATTGGACTAACTACTGCATATGCGCCAAGTTTAATAGTGAGGATAATGCCCATAAGATCGTTTACTTCGTGGAATTATCGCAGTCAGATAACGAGACAGCAACCGTGTTCGTAATAATTAGCACCCCCAATCCACTTACGGATGTTTGCTCACGTTATCACAATCAACCTTGATTCGATTAATTTTCACTATACGCGAGCTTTAAATTAGCTGCAAAGTAAGCTGCCTCACTAATAATGGCCATATTCGGCATAAAAATACTTATTTCTCAATATATTGGATGACTTATACAGCTACTATTAATAATGCCGGCTGGGATTATTTTGTCCGTATAATTCTTTACAAAAACAAGCAGCGTGATATATCCTAATAGCAAGATAACACGCCTTCGCACATTCGAAATCGGCGCGAATTCAATTATATCGCCCCAACAAAGCTTTTTCAGATTATTCGCTTCAGCCAGTTTACCTTCCCCCTTTGTCTCAATCAACCTTGATTTATATGCATTGAAGGATAAAAAGCATAAATAATCATTATGGCTGATTAAGTTAATAATGTTGCAATTTAAGTGTAATATTTAGTGACATATTATGGCTATGCGCAATACATTGACGTAATTTTACAATTTTCCGCTCTTTTGACGGTCTAAAACGACTTCTATGTGGCATAATTGGACTGGATTTGCTTTTCAGCTATTCACACAGAATTGGGAGAATAATTCAATGCCCCACAAGCCTATCTACCTCGATTACAACTCCACTACCCCGATAGACCCTCAGGTAGCCGAGGCTATGAAGCCCTATCTATACGATCACTTTGGCAACCCCTCCAGCGTCCACCCCTATGGCATTGAAGCCCGCAGAGCAGTAGAAAAAGCCCGCCAACAGGTTGCTTCACTGCTGCATTGCAGCCCGGCTGAGATCATTTTCACCAGTGGCGGCAGCGAATCCAATAATTCCGCTATCAAAGGCGCAGCCTCCGCCCTGCATGAGCATGGCGTGCATATCATCACCTGCGCTATCGAACATCCCGCGGTCCTTGAGCCCTGCCGCTATCTGGAAAGCCAAGGCTTCCGGCTCACAGTTCTTCCGGTCGACCAATATGGAATGGTTGATCCGGATGCAGTGGATGGCGCAATCAAGCCGGATACGATTCTAATCAGCATCATGCACGCCAATAACGAGGTAGGCACCATCCAGCCGATTGCCGAGATCGCCGAAATCGCTCACCGGCACGGCGTAATAATCCACACCGATGCCGCTCAATCCGCCGGCAAGATACCGGTCCATGTCGATGAGCTTGGAGTCGACCTGCTTTCGCTCGCCGGCCATAAGTTCTATGCGCCCAAGGGCATCGGCGTGCTCTTCATTCGCTCTGGCGTTCGTATTTCCAAATTCATTCACGGCGCCGATCATGAAGCCAATCGCCGAGCAGGCACCGAAAACGTCCTTGAAATCGTTGGCCTTGGCGCGGCCGCCGAAATTGCCTCCCGCGATCTCGCTCAGAACTCTGTAAATATGCGCCATATGCGCGACCGTCTTTGGCATGGTTTCGAACATGAACTCGCATCAACGAATTCGCTCCACCGGAATGGACATCCTGAAAAATGCCTCCCAAACACGCTCAGCGTCAGCTTTGGCGGCGTCGAAGCTAATACCCTCCTCTCTGAAATCGGTGATGAGGTAGCCGCCTCCGCCGGCGCGGCCTGCCACGCCGATCAAGTCGACGTCTCTGCCGTCCTGCAGGCCATGGATGTTCCAATCGAATATGCCATGGGCACAGTTCGTTTTTCGGTCGGCAATATGACCACCGCTGATGAAATTGACCGGGCGGTTGAAATTACCTCTCAAGCCGTCATCCGGCTGCTTCCCGAAAGAATGGCCGGTCCGGCGTCTGAGCATACTGCTTTGCTTGTAGAAGATATCAAATTAACCCACTACACCCATGGGATGGGCTGCGCCTGTAAACTTCGTCCCCAGGAACTCGAAAAGATACTAAGCAAACTGCCGCTGCCTATGGATCCGGATGTTCTGGTCGATACCCGCCACTCGGATGACGCCGCGGTCTATCGCCTGCGGGATGATCTGGCCGTGGTTGCTACGGTCGATTTCTTCACCCCCATTGCCGACGACGCTTATGATTTCGGCAGCATCGCGGCCGCTAATTCACTTAGCGATATCTATGCCATGGGTGCTAAACCGCTTTTTGCACTCAACATCGTCGGATTTCCAAGCAGCCGCCTGCCGATTCAGGTTCTGCAGCGCATCCTAGAGGGCGCCCAGTCTAAAGCCGCCGAAGCCGGCATCTTCGTCCTCGGCGGACACACACTTGAAGATACCGAACCAAAGTATGGCATGGTTGTTATCGGCGTGGTCCATCCGGATTGCATCTTGACCAACGCCGCCGCCCAGCCGGGCGATAAAATTGTGCTTACCAAACCCATTGGAACCGGAATCATCAGTACTGCTGTCAAGCGAGGCATCGCCGATCCGGCAGCCGGTCAAATAGCAATTCAATCTATGGCAACTCTCAACCGAGCCGCGGCCGATGCAATTATAGAAATAGGCGTTTCCGCTTGTACTGATGTAACCGGTTTTGGCTTGCTGGGACATTTGCGAGAAATGACCGCCGCTTCCGGCTTGGATGCAGATATATTCGTCGAGAGCGTTCCGGTCCTTGAATCTGCCGATGCGCTTGCCGCCGCCGGCATCGCCCCTGGAGGCACTCTTAATAATCTCTCTTATGTTGAACCGCATGTCGAATGGGGAGAAGCCATTAGCGAGACGGATCGACTGGTCCTGGCTGACGCGCAGACTTCCGGCGGCTTGCTTATCGCCGTTGCCCCCGAAAAGCTCGATGCTCTGCTCGCAAACCTGAAGCATAAAGGCGTCTCAAGCGCTGCTTGTATCGGCCAATTTACCAGCAAAGGGGAAGGATGCATCCATGTGTTCCGTGCCCGAAACCAGTAAATCCATATTACCTCAGTAACTTTAATATGTCTCATCCTTACTCGTTATGATCTTACTTGCTTCTTCGCCGGCTTGAACTTGAATTCCTCAACCCCCACTCCCGTTCCCCCATTCTCGCCACCGCCGGTCGAACATAGATTGTAGGCGGTATTTCATATTCGGGTATCGTACCCACGACAGTAACGCCCCACCATGAATGGTCGGGCTCATAGCTAAAGCCCCTTCGGGACTAATAGCAAGCACGCTTAAGTCTATGATCATGATGATTTAGCGCCCGCATGAAACGCTTCAATATCTTACGCCTTATGAATTTGCTGCCCTTGTTGTCAGTTGAAAATATCTACTTATGAATGGTCTAGTTTGTGGGAGCTTGACATGGTGCATAATAATTTATCTC
>DAOVFE010000326.1 GCA_030673085.1 Anaerolineales bacterium
CCTCAACCGCCGGGTAAGAGTAGGTTTCTTTCCCTGGCGTTTTGTGGATGGCGAATCTAGCATAGGCCGCTGTGTAGCCATACTGGAAGATAAAGAATATGAAGAACTAATGGCAGAGAAGGAAAAACTGCCCAAGACCAAATTTGGGGACGCCTATAACCCGGAACATGTTGCGCAGCTCAATAAGATTTCCACCAAAAATCTTTCGTAGGGATGCTTTAGTACAATAAAAGGAGAAAATTATGGCAGTTGATATGGAACTTGAAGCAGTATTGCGGGCACCAGAGATTCCACAAGCTAAATATCCGCCGAAAGTCATTACACTCGCCAACAGCAAGAAAATGGTGGTACGCGAGGCAGAACGCCGGGATGTGCCCATACTGCTTAAAGCTGTTAAACCGACGATGGAAATCGACCGCGACTTCTATGATATCGTGGGCGCACGCCTGTATGCGGAATTGCTCGGCTGGTATAAACACCGTGTGCGCAATGAATATTGCCTTATTGGCCAGATTGATGGCTATGTGGTGGGTATTGTAAACGGCCGCATGGTGAACAAGGACATTGGCATGAGCTACCATACCCTGGCTCTTGACCGCGGGTTGCGCGTAGGTTCACATCTATTTGCATCCAAGATGGAGCACCACATTGAATATCTGGGCCAAAAAGAAGTGTGGATCACAGCGGAAAGCCCCATCGGCTTTAGAAGATGGATGATCGAATATGGTCTCCTAGAACAGGAAGGGATACAGCACGAGCTGGGCGGAGCTAATTCTTACAAGCTCACTAGAGAAATCTATTTCGAGACAAAACCGCGCCTGGTAGCCGGCACACGGCCTGTTCCAAAGAGACTCTTAGAACAAGCCGAGAAGGAGATTCTGGTCGCGGATGAAGAGACAATCACAGAAAAGATCTGTGGTGTAAAAGGGAGATGAGAAAATGAGAGATGTTGCGATAATTGGCGTTGGTATGATCCCATTCGGTCGGCGAGACGAGGACACGCTTTTGGACATGCTCGCTTATGCATCCCTGAAAGCATTGGACGACGCTGGATTGGGCGATAAGAGTGTGGATTGTGTATATGTGGCGAATATGGGCGCCGGCATCCTTCAGCATCAGACTTCTGTTGCCAGTGCATTGGTGGATCGCCTGAGTTTAATACCGGCAGCAGCCGATGCAGTGGAAAACGGGCCCGCTTCGGGTGCATCTGCAATCAAAAATGGTCTTCTAGCAGTAGCATCCGGTTATTATGATACTGCACTGGTAGCAGGCGGGGAAAAGATGCGTGAGGTAGTCGGTTGGAAAGCGACTGACTTTGTCGCTACAATGACCCACCCCGAAGCTGAGTACCCCTATGGCATCACCTTGCCCGGTATGGCTGGAATGTTTACGCGCTTATATATGGAAAAGTATGGTGTTACCCGTGAACAGCTTCTGGCTATCGCTATAAAGAACCAGAAGATGGGCGCACTAAACCCATATGCGCATGTAGAAATGGTCATCACCAAAGAAGGCATCTATGACAGTCCGGATGCTGTTGTAAATAACCCCGTGGCTGCTGACCCATTGCACCTCTACGATATGTGCCCGGTTAGCGATGGCGCAGCGGCAGTAGTACTCTGCCCTTTGGAATTAGCAAAGAAGATTGCCCCAAAATCGCCAGTGTTGATTGCGGGATTCGGGCAGGCAACCGATACACACACCTTGCAGGAGCGTGATGATCCAACTGACCTGAAAGCTGTCACGCTCGCCTCACAGCAGGCGTTCGAAATGGCAAAACTTAAGCCCAAGGATATCGACGTCGCCGAGCTGCATGACGCCTTCACCATTCTCGAAATCGCTGAAAGCGAACATGCTGGATTCTTTAAAAAAGGCGAAGGCGGCAAAGCAGCCGAAAAAGGGGAGACCAGCATCGGCGGCAAACTACCCATCAATCTTTCTGGTGGCTTAAAGGCGAGAGGTCACCCTGTGGGAGCAACGGGTGTAGCGCAAATAGTTGACATCGTCTTCCAGCTGCGCCATGAACTAGACAAGAAACGCCAAGCTAAGAACGCTAAGAACGGCTTCACAATCAACTTCGGTGGCTTCGGGAATAATATTGTAGCCTTCGTGCTCAGGAGGGTTGAATGATGGAAGAACTAGGAATCACTGCTTATAAGTGTAAAAAGTGCGGCCGAGTGCATTATCCCTTTCACGACCGCTGCTTATCCTGTAAAAGCCGGGAATTCGAAACAATAAAACCTGAAGGGGCTGCAAAACTGCTGGCTTACACACAGATCTTCAACCTCCCCTGGGGCTTCGATGTCCGCTTTCTAATTATTGGAGTAGTTGAATTCAAGAATGGGGTGAAAGCCATGGGACAAATTAAAGCCGATTCCCTCGACAAGCTGAAAACAGGCATGAAAATGAAAGCTACCTGGGAACCAATTCGCGTACAAGCCGGAGAAGACATCTACGGGTTAAAGCTGGCTTCGATCAAATAGCATAAAGGCTGGCAAAAGGATTGTTTTTTACCAGCCCTTTTATTTTTCTCTTTTATGGGCTATTAACCCCATAGCTATGCCTGCGTATGTATCCACACCTGAGGAACTGCCATAACTGAGCAATTCTGCAGCGCAATCATGATTCATGGGCTTGCCAGTAATAGTCCAGTCGAGTGACCTGATAAGCCGTTCATCAGCCGATCCCTCAGCAGCACACTTAATCAGGTTGGCACTCAATGTA
>DAOVFE010000229.1 GCA_030673085.1 Anaerolineales bacterium
CGCTGGCCTGAAGAAGATCAATACAGTTTTGGAAAAAGCTGAAGATAGCGGAGAAACACCTATCTTTCGATCAGATATTTCCTTAACTATGCTCACCGGCTATAAGGTTTAATTGCAGCATGGATAGCCAAACTTATCTTATCCTTTGTTTCGAAATGGCCGGATGGATATTCAAACTGCCGAAGGTGGACCTACTGGCCCGGTTATTGGCGTATATTTTAAAAGAGCAGTCTTGAAGATGTTGGTCAGCTAGCTCATCGCTTATTGGTGGAAATCATCTGTGATTGTTTGAACACCTTCTTTCAGAGTGTCTAAGAGAGCTATACGATCATAAGTAAGAATGTACTGAAAAAGCCTAAATGTAAGACAGGAATTTCCTTGCTAGTAGATGCTTTTTCAGTGGACGCAAGCATAATTCTCGAATTTTATTTACGAAAGGGCCGATTAAACCGGTTCTCCGCCAAAAAAGTATATATAATTACACCAAGTAAATGACAAAACCCTCAAAATTCCTTTAGGGATGTCCTTTAGGGACATCCCCCATTGTGGGAATTTTGCCCCTTCGGGTGCGGGCTTTGTTTAAATATTCGCTCAGGCCTATCGCCCTGCGGCGCCTATGGCTCCGGCCATTTATCCCCTAAGCAAGCTTAGGGACCTCAGCAAGCTGAGAGGTATTCTGGCTAATCGAATAAAGCCCAAATGCGGCTGATGGCGGCTACTTTTCACACGGCCTGCTTATGTAAAGCTAATATAATCTAGAGACGATCGCTTTAGTCTCATAATGAGAAGACATTGCCAACACAAGCTATGAGGAGATAATGTGATGAGATCCTTTGCCTGCTTGGTTATTACCATCTCCATCCTATCCATTACCTCTTGCCAACCTAAAGCAACTGCTACAACGCCCCTTAAAACAGAAACAGAAGAGGATGAGAGCGCGACCCTGGTTCCGCCAAGATTATTCGATATTGCTTGGGATGATCGATCTCCCTTCAGTCCCGGCCTGATCGACAGTGAACAGGGAGCGCTAAATCAACTAGCGGGCGCTAGTATCTACCACATCGATCTCCAAATCGCCGATGATCTCATACACCTTAACGGCCAAGAGGAAGTTCGCTATACGAATCAAGAAACCGAGCCCCTGGAAGAAGTATATTTCCGCCTATTTCCCAACCTGTTTAATGGAGCCATGGTAATCCAGAGCGTGGAAGTCAACCATCAGGATGTCAACCCTTCTTACGAACTATTTAGAAGCGCTATGCGCGTTCCGCTTTCGCCAGCGCTGCAGCCGGGCGAGAATGTGGTAATTAGTATTGCCTTCTCGGCCCGGGTGCCTATGGAAGGCGGCGGCGGTTATGGCATATTCATCTTTGATGACGATATCCTAACGCTGGCCCATTTCTACCCAATGATCGCAGTCTACGACGATGAGGGCTGGAATCTGGAAATTCCCCCCGACTTTGGAGACGTCACCTACGTAGATTCCAGTTTTTATATTATCCAAATCACTGCGCCATCCGCAGTGACCATCATTGCCTCCGGAATCGAAAGCGACCGCCAGATGATAGACAACCAGCAACAAATTACATATGCCGGTGGTCCTATGCGTGATTTCTACCTGGCTGCCAGCTCACGATACGCAGTTGTTAGCGAGAAAATTGGCGAGACGACTGTCAACAGCTATGCTCCGGCTGAATTTAGCGAGGGGGCAGAAACCGTGCTTGGCTATGCTGTGGATGCGTTACAAATCTATAGCGATCGCTTCGGCGTTTATCCCTTCACCGAGTTTGACGTCGTCAGCACTCCAACCCAAGCTTTAGGGATAGAATACCCCGGCATAGTGGTTATTGCTCTAATCATGTATGACTTGGAAAATTGTATTTATCCTCCATCCTATCTCGAATCTACAGTGGCTCATGAAGTAGGTCATCAGTGGTTCTATAGCGTCATTGGCAATGACCAATTAGATGAGCCCTGGCTGGATGAAGCAGTAGTCCAATATGCCACTTTGCTGTATTGGCAAGATCTCTATGGATCATCCGGCGCTGCGAGTTTCCGTCAATCACTAGAGGATCGATGGGCACGGGTTGACAAAGCCGATATTCCGATTGGCATGCCGGTCAGGTCCTACAGTGGCGTTGAATATGGAGCCATTGTCTATGGACGCGGGCCTCTCTTCGTCGAGGCGCTAGAGAATACAATGGGCCAAGAAACGTTTAACAACTTCCTGCATGACTATTATGAGACATACAAGTGGGGAATCGCCACTACCGATAGCTTTAAACAATTGGCCGAAAGCGAATGCCAATGTGATCTGACCGAGCTGTTTTCAGAATGGGTTTATGAGAAATAGGACCATCGATTATGTGACTCGAATATGTGAATTGAAAGTGATTTGCAGCAGAGCAAACAGCCTGATAACCCAAATCTGATGCGAATTGTGATTCTCTGCATTGCTATAGAAAAATACCATTAAAAAGAGGTAAGCAGCCATGGAAGAAAATACATCTCCCCAGCAGCCAAATTCATTAGGCAAAGCCAGCTTGATTTTAGGAATCGTATCAATCTCATTAGTATTTGGAATCGGGTTGTGCGCATTCGTCGGTCTGCAGCAGGGCTGGCTCCGTATCGCAAGTACAACACTCTATGTATGTGGCACAAGCAGCGCATTTCTGGGATTACTGGGTCTAGGGCTCGGTATTGGGGGGCTATTGGGTAAGAATCGAACCAAGGCCACAGCCATCGCGGGCCTGTTGCTGGGATTATCCGGTGTATGCATGTTCATTGGCATATTAAACACAATCCAGGGATCAGTCGGAGGTTAGCCGGCAACTTTATAACCTACGGTAGATTGATCCCTTGCTATTGTCTAACAGCAACCGGTAAGAGTATCGGGGATAATTAATGGGATTACCACAATTAGGCTAAACACGCTGCCTATCGCAGATAGTAAAACAATCTTCATCATTCAACCCCCGCTTGCATAATCTACAGCCTGCGCCTGCTTGCAGCCTACACCTTCCTTCAGGCGGTCAAGGCTTTTATACGCTGGCTCTGCGTTCTACTACTTTAACTTGCCTATACATACTAGCGCAATTCGAGCACTTGGTAGTTGAATACAACAAGTTATTGAGGGAAAGTATACGTAAACTTAACCCAGAATACTTTAGAAACGTAAGTGATAAGAGTGATAGGAGGAAAATCGTGATTTTCCTTTCTTGATGGATTTTTCTTGAGAACTCTTCAATAGTATAATCAGACCCTATGACACCCCGCAAGATTGGTCGCTACGAAATTAAATCCGAACTCGGTCGTGGCGGCATGGCCACTGTATACCTTTCCTACGATCCACAATTTGAGCGCAACGTAGCGTTGAAGGTTCTGCCGCGCGAATTCCTCCATGATCCAAAATTTAGAGCGCGGTTCAAGCGTGAAGCCAAGACCATCGCATCCCTTGAACACCCGGCCATCGTACCGGTTTACGATTTTGGTGAGGAAGGAGGCCAGCTCTTCTTAGTTATGCGCTATATGCCCGGAGGTTCCCTGGCGGATAGGATCAAGGATGGGCCACTTTCCTTCCAAGAGGCCGGACGCATCATCGCCCATCTGGCGCCTGCTATGGATGAAGCCCACGCGAAGGGCATCATCCACCGCGACCTGAAACCGGGCAACATCCTCTTCGATCAACATGGCAACCCCTACCTCTCCGACTTCGGCATCGTAAAAATAGCTGAAGCCACTGCATCCCTCACGGGCGCCGGCATCATCGGCACACCGGCTTACATGAGCCCCGAGCAGGTCATGGGAGAAAGGAAGTTGGACAGCCGCAGCGACATCTATGCGCTGGGCGTGGTCCTCTTCCAGATGCTGACCGGCAAGCTGCCGTATGAAGCAGACACTCCAATCCGTCTGGCGTTCA
>DAOVFE010000243.1 GCA_030673085.1 Anaerolineales bacterium
CTGAGGGGGATTCTGGCTAATCGAATAAAACAATTCCAATTCTCATAGGCTTTCCGACCCGATGAGAGGATCGTCACTATTGAGGATATCCACCTTTATGCCAGCGAATTTCTTTTATTATTGCATCCTTAACTGCACTGAAAAAAACATAAATGCGAGAAAGGCATTTTCCCAATGGTGGCTACTTTTTTCAGTGGATTCATCTTTGCTTAATAATTTATTGCAATATACCTATTCAATATAAATCCCTCTAATTGCACAGTTCAGCTCTATCTGAGGATACTCTACTGGCTCTTTTCCCCATAGTCCATATCGGCACTCGTCTTGATGTAAACAGGGCCTCTGGTTAAGCAAGAACGGGAAACGAAGCAATACTAAAGTTTACGGAGATTATATTCTTCTACTGCAGCCTTTATCGAATCGCGGATTCGGGAATCTGAAATCTTATCAACCGAATCGTAGCAATCACCACCGACCCAGATTTCCAGCGATCCATCCCCTCCGGTTCCAAAATCCAGCTCGACATCTCTCATGCTGTATTCGCTGGCCAACTTGCGTCTTGCAAGTTCTTCAATTTCCTCGCTTATCGGTGCGGCCACTTCTTCGCCTTCATCCAATTTAGCATGCGGAAGCTGTTTTTCGGCTGCGCCGGTATTATCTACGATCGTCGGCTTTCCCCTAGATCGTCTAAAAACTTGCGCCACAATAATCGACGCCCCTAGCAGCATTATCCCCAGGACTGAGATTATTACTTCAATTCGCACCCTACTTCCTCCTTCTAATCTATCAAACGCCGACCAGGATCGCTCGCGCAGGCGCGCCATCGCTGCCGATCAACTTAATTGGGAGGCAGTAAAGTTTATACCGCCCTTGGCTCACTTCCGATAGGTTGAGCCCTTCTACAATTACGGTACCGGCTCCTAGCAAGATTTTATGAGTTTGTATTCCATGGTCAAACGGCGCAACGCTGAGATAATCCACTCCAACCAATTGCACCCTCTTGCGAACAAGCCATTGCGCTCCACTGGCGTCAATAGCAACAAAGTCTTTTTGGAATTGGCGTTCGCCCATAGCCCAATAGCGTGAATTCCGAGTTTTGAACAGCACCCTCCGCGTACGAGGTGGAATACCAGCCGACTCAAGTATCGCGGCATCAATTACCGAAGCTTCAGGTAGATTGATGACATATGCGCGCCCCATAAGAACATTCAGCGGCAACTTATCCACGCCCTTTGCGCCATCGATAAAATGACGAGGAGCATCGATATGGGTGCCAACATGAACGCTGCAAGCCAAGCGCGATACATTCGAGTGTGCGCCATCTGCAATAGATTTCAAGGGCTCAAGTATTAGCGGCGGATCACCAGGCCAAACGGGCATATCGGGCGATACTCCAACCGATATGTCATATATCCGCATTATTCACCTCCAATTGCAGGGATTATAGATGGCTTTTTATTAAAATGCGAACCACTCTGCCAGAGAAGCTGGTAGGTATATAATCAATGAAGAGATAAAGCTTTTATTGGGGCTAACGCCCCGAGCCGTTACTTATAATCTATCCACACAGTAAAATATAAATTGATCGTGACTTTTCCCATCAACCCAAAAAGGATGAGCCAATGACTGATCTACAAGAGTTAGATAAGGTAATAAACGATCGCCTGGAACAGAACCTGAATGAATTAGCCGCGTTTTGCGCTCAACCCAGCATTTCCGCCCAGGGTAAAGGAATGAAGAAATGCGCCAGCCAAGCAGCAGAAATGCTGGCTGCCCGGGGGTTCGAAGTTCAAATCTTGCCAACAGATGGCTATCCAGCCGTATTCGGGCAACGTTCCGGACAAACCAATGCCACACTCCTTTTTTACAACCATTATGACGTGCAACCTCCCGAGCCGCTTGAGTTATGGGAATCACCGCCTTTCGAACCGACTATCCGCAACGGTAAGATGTTCGCCCGCGGGGTAAGCGATGATAAGGGTCACATCGCTTGTCGCCTGGCGGCTATCGATAGCTTTTTAGCTGTTGAGGGCGAATTGCCATGCCAGATCAAATTCATCATCGAAGGAGAGGAGGAAATCGGCAGCGTCAACCTGGCCCCGGTCATCAAGCAATACCAGGATTTACTATCTGCAGATGCATGCATCTGGGAATTTGGCGGCGTTAACGATGATGGTATTCCGATTCAAAGTGCAGGCCTGCGTGGAATCTGCTATGTGGAATTGAGCGTTCACACCGCAACCCGCGACGCACATTCCGGGCTCGGCGGCTCAATTTTCCCCAACGCCGCGTGGCGCCTGATCTGGGCGCTGTCAAGCTTGAAAAGTTTGGATGAACGAATCCTGCTTCCCGGCTTTTACGATCATGTGATACCTCCGTCATCGCGGGATCTTGAGTTGCTCGAAAACCTTCCGGATGAATCTATACCCTGGAAAAGAGATTATGGGCTTAAGAATTTCTTGAAAGATCTCGCTGGAGGAGTCGAATTACGCCAGCGAGAGGTATTTGAACCTACCTGCACGATCTGCGGCCTGACTTCGGGCTACCAGGGCCCGGGCAGCAAGACTGTTCTTCCGGCTGAAGCAAAGGCCAAAGTGGATTTCCGGTTGGTGCCCAATCAACGACCGGAGGAAGTTCTGCAACAGCTGCGCACCCATTTGGATGCAGAAGACTTCTCGGATATCCAAATCACTTGCCTGGGAAGCAACCCGCCCGGACGCACCGATCTAGATGACCCCTTTCTTCATCTAGTGGTTGATACAGCGAAGGATGTTTATGGCACACCCCAATTGATCGCACCCCTGTCAGGCGGCTCCGGTCCTAACCACCTATTTCTTAATATCCTTAATCTTCCGGTGGCCACCGCAGGAATCAGCTATCCTGGCGCCAATATTCATGCTCCTAATGAGAATATTGTAATCAAGCATTTCCTGGACGGAGTCCGTCATACAGCAAGGATCATAAACCGTTTTGCCAAGATATATGCTTGAATGCACTGAAATAAGCCCAAATGCGAGAAAGCGCTTTCCCTACTGGTGGATGCTTTTTCAGTAGACTCATGCTTAATATACTAATAATGCTTAGCCTTTATTCGATTAGCCAGAATATAAATGGCCGGGGCCGTAGGCACTGCAGGGCGATAGTCCTGAGCGAATATTTAAACAAAACCCGCATCCGAAGGGGCAAAATTCCTGCAAAGGGGGATGTCCCAAAAGGACATCCCTAAAGGAATTTTGAGGGTTTTGTCATTTACTACAAGCCAGGGGGAAATTTTTATCAACATCCCCGTTCTAGAGCTTGCCGCAGCCGATGCTCTAGACTATAATCGCTCTATTCGGGGCGTAGCGCAGCCCGGTTAGCGCACCTGCATGGGGTGCAGGGGGTCGGCGGTTCGAATCCGCCCGCCCCGACAGAAGACCGTTCGGGAAATCCGGCGGTCTCTTTTTCTTCGGGTGCCTGGGCCGCAACTCAATCAACCTGCCTTAAACCTAAGAGGAAGATGACAATAGGCAAAATATTTCCTTGCCGTACGTCAGCTGCTAAGGATGTCTCATCTCGAATACTATCTTCTTAATCCGCCAAGATATCAATTTCATCACATTCCCTGCAATTTAGTCTTGGTGAAGCAACCCATCCCGATTCTCCAGCAGGGATCAGTAATCCATTTTAGCCATGCCTTGTAAGCGAAGAACCTATCAGCA
>DAOVFE010000092.1 GCA_030673085.1 Anaerolineales bacterium
TAAGAAAGCCGACAATTCCATATATTGCTCCGAACCGAGCCTGACGACATGGATCTTCAATCCCTCGTCGAAGCATAAGATAGGCAAATTAAATTAGCTCCATAATGACGGCAGTGACCAGGCGCGGATCCCAGGTCCACCACGTATTCCAGATCGGCCGGGCCCATACCGAGCCGCTGACGATATTAATCATCGTGAAGATTACTCCGATTTCAACCGATGCCAGAGCAACACTATCCCAAAAGTGTTTTCTACCCGCTAAATATACGCCGCCGGCAATTGCGGTAACCAGGAACGCCAGGGCACTTACCCATCCAGCCGAAACATGAAAATAAAATATCCTCTGAACATCGCCCATCACCGCTTCGCGCGGCGCATAAATTAAAACCATATATAAAGCCAAGCTAAAAAGCGCTAGCGTGAGGCCATTAAGGATTTTTAGACCTCTAGGCATTGTATCCATCGATTCCCTTTCAATGCATCAAAAGATCGATGCTAGGCTCCTCCGCCCTGTTTCGAATCATTTCCCTCTAGTCTTTTGCTCTAGAATCTCACTATTCCTCAACCACAAAATCAAACGTCATGAAGGCGACCGCAATTGAAATCGTGTCATAGACAATCAGTAGATTCAACCAAGGCCTGATGTCGGCTATCTCTAAGCCCAGCAAAAAGCCATTGCTCGCCTTGACCGCGGCTATCAATACCGGCAAGATTATCGGGAATAATAGAATAGGCAACAAAATATCCCGTGTCCGGGCCTGCACCGACATAAAAGCCAGCAACGTTCCTATCGCAGTATAACCGATCGAACCGAGAAGAATCACGACCAGCAGCCCTGGCTGAAACAGGTTCACGCTGTAAAGTGCACTATAGACTGGTAAAACAATCGCTTCAACAATCAGCATTAAGATCAGATTGCCAAACATTTTTCCAAAGTATATGGCGCTTCGATCGACTGGAGCCAGTAGCAGCCCATCGAGGCATCCCATATCTTTTTCAATGGCCATCGAACGATTCAGTCCGAGCGTGCCGGCGAAGGCAAAGGTCACCCAGAGAATGCCTGAGGTGACTTCGCTCTGCACTTGGATGTTCAACTCCAGCGCGAAGTTAAAGATCAGAATCACTGCTATCGCAAACACCAACATGGCGCCGAAAAGCTCCTTGCTCCGGATTTCAGCAATAAGATCCTTCCATATTAGCGCGCCGACCATTCGCAGATATGCAGATACAGAATTCATGATCGCCTATCCATGATCAGCTCAACCCGCTGTTTTCAGCGCCGATTATTTCCCGGTAAAGCGCCGCTAACATATCCGCGTCGAGCTTATCCCGTGATTTGGAATAATCAATTACTCCGTGTGCCAGGATGTCAATCCGGCTAGCCAGCTTGACTCCTCGCTCGAGATTGTGAGACACCATTACAATCGTCCGGCCACGAGACATCATCTCTTGCAAGACTCGATCGAGGATTATCTCTGCCTTTTGGTCTAGACCGGTATAAGGCTCATCCAAAAGCAAAAGCTCAGGGTCATGCAGTATCGCTCGGCTGATCGCCAGACGCTGCCGCATTCCACGTGAATAGTTCCGAACTAGATCTCGTCCACACACATCAAGCCCAACCAAAGCCATCAGCTCGGCTATCCGAGTTTTGCACTTATCCATGCTATATAAGCGGCTATAGAAACGAAGATTCTCTTCAGCGGTTAGATCCCCGTACAGCAAAGGTTGATGTGAAACAAAACCCACTATCCGCCTGACCATTCCCGACACGCGCGGAAGCCCGTAACCGGCGATTCGCACCTCGCCTGAGCTGGGCCCGGAAAGCGAAGCCAGAATGCGCAAGAAAGTCGTCTTTCCCGCGCCATTTGGGCCAAGTAGAACCACGAATTCTCCGGATTCTGCCCGGAAATCCACACCCCTTAGGACCGGCTTGTGGCCAAATCGCTTGATTAACTTGCAGACTTCGATCATAACGATACACTCATTGATAGGCTGTAGGGTCGACTTGCTCACAGTCTATATTCTATAACCGCATGCCATTATAGTTCTACTGCATCAGGCGAACAGCCTGCTGCTTGAGCGCCATCCGTCGCTTTTTATACATCGCTCCGGACACTTGACCAGCATCATAAGCACTGTCAAGGTCCGCCATCTGCTGAATCACTGCCTTAAGGTCCAGATTTAAATCCTCTTTTATAGCCGTTCCTTTTTTCTCTTCTTTCGGCGAGCGGAACCTGTCCCGCAAAAATATCCACTTGGCTGCCAAACCCAATGCCGATATCATTGCCAGGACGCCAATTACAACCTCCGGAGGCGAACTTGCCAAAAGACCTGCGCTTTCCCCTGGCGCACTCCCGGAAAGCGTTATCTCCAGGTTTGCTTCTCGGTTGATCGCATCCAAACGATAATGCCGAAAAGCGATACCGCTCACTCGCATTACGCCTTGATCTTCGATGCCCGCTCCTTGCACTTCGGGTCCCCTGTCCGGGATTAATACGATCACTGCATTTACCGGATACTGCATCCGTTGTATAAGATCGAGGCCTCGCCGGTATGGCAGGAAAAAGCTAAAGACGAGCTCACTAACCTCTCGCCCCGGCTGAAGCGGAGCAGTATCGGCGAAACCACTCTCGGTCAGAGAAAAACGATCTTCTAACACACCTTCTTCAAAGCTCAAGCCTATGGCGCCGTCGGGCAACATCACATCAACAACCGGGTTATCTAGAGATGCCACTACTGCGCGGTCGCTCAGGTTTGAAAGCACCCACATTTCTACAATTTGAACAGTGCCATCGGGCGGAAAATCAAACAGCAGGTGTAGGCTCTCGACTTGAATAGCGCTGCCATCTTCAGTCGTCTCATAAATTGTCAAAGGCAAATCTATCAACGACAGGCCTTCATCATAGTATCCCATCGTCGAACGATAGATCACATTCTTATATTTGGTGGTGACAAAAAAAAGCAAACCCGGCTCGGCATAGACATCCGAAAATAAAAAGCGGCCATGCTCATCAGTTTTCGTAGTTTGGCTAATTACTTCCACTTGGTTGTTGAAGCCATGCAGGGAAATAGTCAGATTCTCGGGGATCGAGCCGCCGGCCGAATCATTTGCAACCTGCCCGCGGATGACGATGGCCCGAGCTCCGGTAGCCTCATCCGCTTTGGCTTCCCCTTGGCTGGATTTATCGGTTCCGACCTCCTCAGTTGCCAGGCTCATGTCCGCTTCCGGCAAAATAGACGCAGATGCAGGCAATTCTTCCCACTGGCCGGCTGCCTGCCCCTCAGCCTGATAATCGGCCATCGACGGCGGCGGAGTCACATCCCCCGCCTGAGAACAAGCGGCCAGGATTAGTATGAATAGCGCGCCGAAAACTATGACCCTATTCAAACATCCCCCTTTTCAGCTTTCAGCCGCCGTCCACATCGAGCGCAAAATAGATCATCCGGCGAAATCGGCGCATTGCAATCAGGACAGGCAATTGAGCTCGAGTGCATTTCAGCCGGTTTTTGATTGGCTCCAATGACATGATTAGCGCCCTTACTGATCGTATCCTGACGATGAGCAAGCACGGCCTTTTCAATCGGATCCTCAGACCAAAGATGGTCAATCTGGCGAAGTATTTCAGCTCCACTGGCCACTAGCCTGGCTCGTTGAGCCTGATAATCGTGTTCCTGAATCTTGCCTAATGCGTGATCCATGTCCAGTTCTTGCAGCCTCTCCAAGATTCGCTCGCGCTTCACCTGCAAATGAGAATAACCGTCTTCGCCATCGGCTACCATCGCTCTCTCAGATGACACAAACGGACGAACGATATAAGCCACAGATGCAATTGTCATTGCCACGAGGACTAGAATCGAGGCTACATCCATTCAACTAACTCCAATTAATAGTTCGGAACAACCATTGCCCATGCCGGTTCTCAGCTTTTGTTTCGAGCGCCAAGCCTATGACATCCTCAGGCCTATCATGATCCAAAAAAGGGTGTGTCATTTGAATTCCCGCTCCTACCGATCTTGCACCCATCATTTCCTGCCGGCGGTTGCCTTTATTAGCCGACTCATAAGATATCCTTATGCGATGTCGCCGGCAACCGGGCTGATTTCGCTTTACGTTTAGGCCATAAAATAAGCAAGACGCCGAGAATGAAGGCTGGCCCGCTTGCCCATATGAAATTCACCAGCGGATTGCGATAGACTCTAAAAGTTGCGCCATCGGCCATAGTTTCCCCCCAACTAACCAGTCGAATATATAAATCATCCGCCATTGTCGAACGCACAGCCGGAATGGTCACCGATTGCTGCCAACGATAGTAGTAATCGATCCGCGGGAAATAACTACCCAAATAATCGTCATCATGGTAAACCGAGATTGCTGCCCGGGTGATATTGCGCCCATCCGTCAAGTCAAATTGAGATAGACCATCGTATCGGACCGCATAGCGTCCGAGAGTGATCTGCTCGCCTAAAGCCAATGTATCCTGGGTTTCAGTCTGAAATATCTCAATGCCTAGAATTCCAATTGCAATTAGCACTATACCGAGATGAATCAAACAGCCTCCATAACGCCGGTGATTGCGGCTCATCAGCCGCCGAAGAGTAATCGTTAGGATTTCGCCCTGCCCCTGTCCCCGCGCTTTCGCCTTGCGCCAGAACTCATACAGCATTGCCATCGCTGCAAATGCCGCTAACCCATAGCCAATCAGCGCCGTCAAATTGCGCACGCCATTAATCAACAGCGCTGCAATTACAGCAATCGATCCAAGCCCTGGTTTCCAGATTGCTGCGCCTAAAGCCTTGATTGAGATTCGCCCATATGCTGAGAGCGATGCTGCGCCCATTAACAAGAGCAGTCCAGCCCATAAAGGACCGGTGCTCTTTTTATAGAAATCCGGACCGACCGCCATCCTCCGTCCACTGAAGAATTCGGAGACCGTCGGGAAAACAACACCCCAGAAGCAGATAGCCAGGATGCCCAGCAAGAGGAAAAATGAAAATAAAATGAGCGCTTCACGAGAAAGAAGCGAGCCGACTTCATTCTCGGTCTTCAGATCACCCCATCGCCAGATAAGTAATGCCATCGATCCCACTAATATGACCGCAATGAAAATCAAGAACATGGGTCCAATCTCTGACTGAGCGAAAGTATGAACTGAAGAGACTATGCCCGATCGAGTCAGAAAAGTCCCGAAAATGACCAGGGAGTAGGTAAGCATGATTAATACAGTGGTCCACCGTCTGAATATGCCCTTTCTTTCCTGCATCATTAATGAATGTAGGAATGCCGTCCCTGTAAGCCAAGGCATGAGCGCGGATATCTCGACCGGATCCCATCCCCAATATCCGCCCCAACCCAGCACATCATAAGACCACCTTGAGCCTAGAATCAGCCCTAGCGAGAGGAAAAGCCAGGCAATCAGCGACCAGCGTCGCGTAATTCGCGTCCAGCGTTCATCCACTGAGCCAGATATCAGCGCGGCCACATAAAGTGCATACAGAACGACAAATGACACAAAACCCAGATAGAGCATCGGCGGATGAATAATCATCCCCGGATGTCGCAGCAATGGGTTCAATCCCCGGCCATCGTCCAATATCAACGGCAGCCCCCCAACCGGTTGAAACAAGGCGGCTACCTGACGGCCATCAAATGTTTTCCATAACCGGGCAAATGGATTTTCAAAGAAGATTAAAAGCGAGAGAAAAAAGGCCAGGGTTACCATTGTAACCACAATTACCCAAGGCAAATATTTGGCCTCTCGCTTCCATCGGCCTAGTACAGCAGCCGCGGCAAATGCAGCCATAAGCCATGACCAGAATAACAGCGATCCCGCCTGACCAGCCCATAAGGCAACCGCTTTTAGATAGGCCGGCATCGCGCTGTCCGTCGCCGAAGCCACATAGCCAACCTCATAATGGCCGCCAATCAGGAGCGTGATTAATGCCAGGACCGAAATGGTCGTCAATGGAAGGGTGAGCTGCAGGGCATGCCTAGCGCTTTCAACCCAGTTTGGTCGCCGGCGGATTGCGCCGAATATCGCCGCCAGAGCGCTATAAACAGTAGCCGCAAAGGCAATCACCAAACTGAAATAGCCGATGTTGCAAAGCACGCCTTCACCCTCCTCATCAACCGATGATCGATAGCTCTATCTTCATATTATGGGAGCCAAACAATACCGCTCCTTTATCAGCTCTAACGCTTTTTGAGCTAGAAACTGGGCAATGCTACTTCCTGTCCATTTGAAAGGGGATTTCTTCCTCATAGCGCGATGGACACTTGAGCAATAGCTGATCGGCGTAAAATACGCCATCGTTACCCATTCGTCCGGTCACAATCGCCTGGGCTTCATGACGTAACATGTCCGGTTTCAACCCAATATATACAACCGGCAAGCGATTGACAGACGGATCGCTAACAGCCCGGTGTAATACCGCAGCCAGGCCACCTAGATCTTCGATTTCATCCATCTCACTTGGGATATTCGCCATGATGAAACTCAGTCTCATAGACTGAGGATCATAAGCGATTGTATCGCCATCAACCACTCCGGAGACCCGGAAATCACATTCCAGATCTATCCCAGTTTCAGCCAAAAGCTCATTAATGGAGACATAGTACTGCGCTGTAGCCCGGGTGCTCGAGACGATCAGATAGATGACCGCAGCTACAATCAAAAGTCCACCAATCAGAAATTTGAAACGGATATTCGGCGCTGGCTTTTCGCCCGCAATAGGGCTTTCTTGTATGCTCAATCATCCACCTTCTACATGTTCAGCTTCAAACATGAAACTCCCTGGATTGTATCATTGACCGCACTGAAATAAGCCCAGATTCAATGAAGAAACTCGCGCCAAGCGTGAGAGTTCGTCGCATACTACGTTGTTATTCTGAATTTTTCCCACAAAGTT
>DAOVFE010000397.1 GCA_030673085.1 Anaerolineales bacterium
TCAAATCCATGATAAAAGGGAAGACGAACCTAAGCAGTCCCTCACGTTTTATGGTGGCATTCAATGAAGAACGATGTGTTTTATGTGGCGAGTGCGTTGATGCCTGTCAGCTAGGTAATATTAGCTTGAATGGAAATACACTAGAGATCGATTTTGAACACTGTGCCGGCTGCGGTTTGTGCGTCTCGCGGTGCCCGGAAGGAGCCCTGCACATGGTTCCGCGCAAGAAACCGCCGAAAATCTTTGCTGATTCGAGTAAGCTGTGGAATCGGCTTATGCTGGATGCTTTCATTTCTCTGGCATGGAAGAAGATTAAAGGTAAGTTCGCCTAAGAGAGACAATCATACACGAAGCAAGTCTTGTACTAAATGTACTACATATCGTAGAAAATGCTGCCCGAAGGAATAAGCTGACTTCGGTTAGCAGGATTGTGCTCGAAATTGGTCAATTCAGTGGGGTGAACACGGGAGCGATGGATTTCGCTTTCAGTGTAATCGGCAAGGGCACTATTTTAGAAGATGCTGAAATCATCTATCAAAGCCCGCCTTTAATGCTCTATTGTAATAATTGTGAAAATGAATACCTGGGTGATTTTGAGGACCTACGCTGTCCGGTATGCATGGGAACAGATTTTGAAATCATTCATGGCCGAGAGATGGTAGTTAAATCAATAATTGGAGGATCAAATGGTCGCTGATCTTAGCAATAGCGAAGCGAATAAGAAGCATAGGCCGGTAGTTACTACTGATGATCAAGAAAACACCGAAGAGAGTGAGTTTCGGGTAATCATCATGGAGGCCAACATTCGAGAAGAAAACGATAGAATAGCCCAGCAAAATAGAGCCTATCTAGAAGACAAGAGGGTGGTTGCGTTAAACCTGATTAGTTCACCGGGAGCGGGAAAAACCACATTGCTGGTGGAAACCCTCAATGCAATTAAGGATGAGATCCATTGTGCGGTAATCGAAGGCGATCAACAGACCAGCAATGATGCTAAATTGATTGCGAAAACCGGGGTGCCGGTGGTCCAAATTAACACTCGCGAATGCTGTCATCTTGAAGCTCTCCAGGTGGGGCAGGCGTTTGAAGCTCTTCCTATGGATGAAGTTGAACTGCTCTTCGTCGAGAATGTCGGCAACCTGATTTGCCCGGCTGGATTCGACCTGGGCGAAGCTGAAAAAGTGGCTATTATGAGCATCACCGAGGGTGAGGATAAACCGATAAAGTATCCGCTTTGCTTCCATTTGGCCAATGTCCTGGTGTTGACCAAGATGGATCTCTTGCCCTATCTCCGTTTTGATCTTGATCTCTGCAAGCAATATGTGCTACGAATCAATCCTAAAATTCAAATCATCGAAACCTCGGTTTATGCTCATCAAGGTATAGAAGATTGGCTGGATTTACTGCGCGCGAGAGTAAGACAATCGCGATCAGACTAAAAACCGACAATGGGAGTGAGTTAAATAGTTAGATTCACTTTATTTAACGTAAAATGCAATGGAGGAAGATCTAAATTAGGCAATTTGTTGCGCATAGCCATTATATTTGGTATTTGAATGATAAGAAAACACATTATATGTGGGGTGTAAGTATTGACCGCACTTTATATATAGCGTTTCCTCCCCCTCGAATTTTGGCTTTTATTAATTAAGTCATTATTAAAAATATATACGGATAACATCGCCGTATCGATGATATAATCCGACGCCATGATGGGATATTCTTCCGACCAAACACAGCCGACAACGCCGATTCAGGGAATTGATTCACTTGAGGAAACACAGCCTATTCGAGTGAAAAGACCCAGAAGGATCAGCGGATCCCTGAAAAGCGCCGTTCTTATTGGTATTCTATTTGGCATAAGCTGCGCGATTTATTTACTGCTTCCGATACGATCCAATATATTGCTACTCGGCATTGATCGAACGCCCCCGGGCACGGCTATTGGCCGCAGTGATAGTATGATTTTGGCCAGTATAGAACCGCTAGAACCTTATGTGGGATTGCTTTCGATCCCGCGCGATCTATGGGTAACTCTACCGGGTGGTGGCAAGAATCGGATCAACACCGCTCATTTCTTCGCAGAGAGAGCAAAAGCCGGAACCGGTCCGGCGGCGGCGATGGAAGTGGTGAGCAGCAATTTCGGGGTGAATGTC
>DAOVFE010000086.1 GCA_030673085.1 Anaerolineales bacterium
AGCTGAATTCTTAGATTTGATAGCTAATATAACTAAGCAATTGACTCTTACCTGCAGGGAAAATACCTTCATCTTACTGCGAGGTTCTTCGCTTCAGCCATGTGTGCTTTCGAAGCTTGCGAAGGCATGGTAAGCTAGGTAGGTGAAATTGGAAATCCGCCATTATTAGTAAATGGGGTGAATCATCTCTACCGTGATGAATGGGTTGGTAGGAAAGCAGCTTGATCATTATCGCTTGGAATCGGGAGTTGGCCGGGGTGGGATGGCTACGGTGTACCGGGCTATAGATACGCGCAGCCAGAAGGAAGTGGCGCTTAAAGTCCTCTCGCCAACGATGGCAAGTGATAGGCGTTTTATACGCCGTTTCCGACGAGAGGGTAATCTGCTAACCCGTCTTAAACATCCTAATATTGTTCCGGTGCTCGATTACGGGGAGTGCCAGGGTTTCATTTACCTGGCAATGCCTTTCATTTCCGGCAAGACGCTTGATAAGCGACTGAAGGCAGGGAAGGTGACGGTTAAAGAAAGCGGTCGGTGGGTTGACCAGATTGCCAAGGCTCTGGAATATGCCCATAAAAAGGGGGTTATCCATCGCGATGTGAAACCTTCCAATGTAATAATCGACGCGAAGGGAAATGCGATGCTTACCGACTTTGGCCTTGCACGGCTAGTGGAGGGCTCGAGTACACTCACCGGCTCCATGCTGTTGGGTACCCCGGCCTACATGTCACCTGAGCAAGGGCGAGGTAAAAAGGCCGATGCCAGGTCCGACCAGTATTCGCTTGGCATTACCCTCTATCAATTGGTAACTGGGCGTTTGCCTTTTGAAGGGGAATCGCCGATGGCAACAGTAATGATGCATATTCAGGACCCGGTCCCGCGCCCAAGCAGCATTAATCCTCAGCTTTCCTTGTTGGTAGAACGGGTAATTCTCAAAAGTATGGCGAAGGATCCGAAATACCGTTATCCGAGTATTGCTGCTTTGAATCAGGCCTATCAGGCGGCATTAGCTGGCGATCGAATCGCGGGCGATAAAGCAACCGCGATTCTTGACAGAGATCTCGCCCAGGATCAAGGTGAAAGCCTGCAGCCAGCGGCTAAGCCTGCTGAACGCGGGCCAAAAAAATCAATGCGTTGGGTAGCGATTGCGGGTGGATTGGTCGTTGCATTTGGAGTATTCGTGGCGCGTCCGCTCCTGGCTGGACGGAGTACGGCCCCTACGACAGTTCCGCAGGAGAGTGATGAAACGGAAGCGGCTGCTGAGCTTACCGAGTTGGCGATTAAACCGTCTTCAACATCTACACCTAAACCAACCCCGCTGGCAACGCCAGTTTCTTCCGGGGCTTGTCCGGGAATCAGTATGTATAATTTTCAGCACCAGGGCTCATCGGTTTCGTGGAGCATAGACAACGACAGCGGTAATCTAGCTACTATTGTGGATTTTGAGTTTGGCTCGCCGTCTGATAACTGGCTCATCGGCTTGGAACTGGATGGTAACTCGCTCTTCAGCGGAGATCCATACGCCACACCTGAATCAGGACTCCAGATTGAGGTGGAGGAAAGCGAATGGATGCAGATCCAAGATGGCACCATCGTTGTTCTAAAGCTGGATTTCGCATTGAGCGATCCCGAGCCAGGGTATTCGCTGAAAGTGACCTTCGATCAAAGTTGTACGCTGCAAACGGAATGGTAGGCAACCATCCGGCGTTCTAAAATCACTAAATGCCGCGGGATATTGGCTGGATGGATATAATTCCCAAAAGTAAAACCAGGCAAACCAGAATATAGCTGACGGTACATACGCGCCGTCGGATTGGAGGAAAGTTCTTATGCCAGATCCACGAGTGGTTAATTTAGCACGCACGATAGTTCGTTATTCTACAAAGGTCAAGCCAAAGGATCGAGTAGCTATCGTTGGATCTCCGAGGGCCGCCGAATTAATCCGAGAGCTGTTCCGCGAGGCCCTCCGCGCCGGCGCATACGCCTATCCGTTTATCGGCTTGGAGATGCTTTATGGCTTGGATGGCCTTGATGAGATATTTTTTCGGGAGGCTAGCGAAGACCAGCTCCGGCATGTGCTTTGTACCGAATGGATGATCCGCACTGAATTTGACGTGTTAATCGCTATCCGCAGTCAGACCAACACCCATAGTCTGAGTACGATTGATCCGGAGCGACAGAAGATCTGGGCGCAGGCCAGAGGGCCGATGAAGGAAATCTTCCTCCGCCGCGGTGCGAGTGGTGAATTACGCTGGAATGCAACCCTTTTTCCAACTGAGGCTTATGCGCAAGATGCGGATATGAGCCTGGCAGAGCTTGAAGATTATGTTTACAGCACCACATATTCGGATATTGAAGACCCCATTGCCGCATGGCAAACGATTCATAATATGCAGCAGAGGTTTATAGATTGGCTGAAGGGGAAGAAAAAGATTGAGGTCAAGGGCCCGAATATTGATATGTCTCTGTCAATCGAAGATAGGATTTTTATTAATTCGGATGGGACAAACAATATGCCTAGCGGAGAGATATTTACTGGGCCGGTTGAGGACTCGGCTAATGGCTGGGTTCGCTTTACCTATCCGGCCGTCTTGCAAGGCCGTGAGGTGAGCGGTGTGGCGTTGGAGTTTAAAGACGGGCGGGTGGTAAAGGCATCCGCTGCTAAAAATGAAGATTTCTTGATGGCAATGCTTGATGTCGACGAAGGCGCTCGATATCTTGGCGAATGGGCGATCGGCACGAATAAAATGATCAATCGATTCATAAAGAATATTCTTTTTGATGAGAAGATTGGCGGCACAATCCATATGGCTTTGGGCGCAGGCTATCCAGAGACTGGATCAACCAATAAAAGTGCTATCCATTGGGATATGATTTGCGATATGCGTGATGGCGGACAGATTTTTGTCGATGACGAGCTGATGTATGAAAATGGCGAATTTATAATCTAAACCATCGCTGAGGGTGTTAAATAAGTAAGAAAGATCATTCGCCTTCGCGCGGTTGGCAATAAGAGCGGCCATCGCTTGGCCAGCAGCTATGAAATAAGCGGGGATTGCCAAACTGTAGAATAATATCTAGCTTACAAAACGGCCATCCGCATGTTTTTGCGAAAAACGGCCCCAATTCCGTTCGAGCCAGCCAACCCGGATTTTACCTTTGGGATTCAGGGATGGAATGTAGGGCTTAATATCTAGCAAGGGGGTTTTATCGACCGCGTCTATGTCAGAGATAAATAGCGTTGTGCCTTGCACGCGATTCAATTGCACGATGGAGAGACCGATCGGATTTGGGCGCCTTGGAGCGCGTGTCGAGAATAGGCCACGGGGAACATCATCCAGAAAGGGAACGACCTGCAAATCATAGCCGTTGGAAAGGTGAAAATAATAGATTAGTACAATATGCGAGAATCCTTCAAGATCCTTTAGTGCCTCGGCATATTGCGGGAATATTTCGACCGATCCGGATACGTTTTTTGCGCCTAATGATTGTATTGGCATGCCCTGAGGCTTATCGAAGGGTGAATGAATGATGCCGATTGGTTCATAGCAGATCTTGTCCATTTAAGGCTCTTCCCTTTACTTATTAAAGCTATACCGGCCGAATATTATTCGCCGATCAAGACGGCCCTACCTATTAAAAGGATGAAAAAGGCCTGTTGAAGAGATGTTATGACCGGCTGCCATTATGCATATCGGCGGCGCCCAAGCTCAGTCAGGCAATGCATGCTTTCTTGTTGTTGCCACGCACTAAAGCGAGATTGCCGGTTGATGGAAAAAGGAACTACATCGTCTCGGACCAAGTTGGCATAACCCTCTTATAATCGCGGAAGCTGAATTTGCTGCTGCCGCTGGTATTTTCCTTTCTTGTCGGCATAAGAGATCTTGCATATATCATCGGCTTCAAAAAACAAGACTTGGGCGATTCCCTCATTGGCGTAGATCTTGGCTGGCAAAGGAGTGGTGTTGGAAATTTCCAGGGTGACATAGCCTTCCCACTCGGGCTCGAAGGGGGTTACATTCACGATGATTCCACATCGAGCATAAGTAGATTTTCCGAGACAAATTGTAAGAACATTGCGGGGAATGCGGAAGTATTCCACTGTTCGAGCCAAAGCAAATGAGTTTGGCGGAATAATGCACATATCGCCGTTAAAGTCGACCATTGACTTCGGGTCGAACTTCTTGGGATCAACCATCGCCGAGTAAACATTGGTAAAGATCTTGAATTCATTGGCGACCCGAATGTCATAGCCATATGATGAGACGCCGTAAGAGATTACGCCGTCAGAGACTTGTTTCTCAGCAAATGGCTCGATCATTCTATGGTCTCTTGCCATGCGCGTGATCCAGTGATCAGGTTTCAATCCCATTGATGATGTCTCCTCTCAAGTATAAGTTGCCTAAATCTTATTCCATATGCAATGACTGCACTGAAAAAGCCAAAATGCGGGATAGGGCTTTTCCTAATAGAGGCTGCTTTTTTCAGCAGAATCATGTAATGGTTTCAATCATAATGCTCATTAAAAGGCGCCGAGTTATTTTAACCTCTCCTTCGCTCGAATATCTGAGTATTGGACCATACAGCGGATATGCATTTAAACATTAAAGTTATTGGCGATTGGCGCCTTGCGAATCGGATTAGTCAGGCGGCCTAGACCTTCGATTTCCACCGTGATTGTATCTCCGTTCCTAAGTTGGCCAGCGCCTTCTGGCGTGCCGGCAAGAATAACATCACCCGATTCGAGCGTCATGACGGATGAGACAAAAGCCACCAATTGGCGAATTGGAAAAACCATATCGCGGGTTGATGCCATCTGACGCATCTGGCCATTGACAGTAGCCGTGATTAGAACATCGGCGGGATCTAAATCGGTTTCAATCCAAGGGCCTAATGGGCAAAAGGTATCAAACCCCTTGGAGCGAGTAGGCTGACGATCGATTTGTAGTAGATCTTTAGCCGAGATGTCATTAGCGGCTGTATATCCCAAGATACGATCATCTACTTCGTCCGGGCGAATCCAACGTCCTCCATAGCCGATAACGACAGCCAGATTGGCGCCATGCTCAACCCATTTGGATTGTGGCGGTAACAAGATCGCTTCATCTGGACCAATAATTGCCGAAGGCGGCTTCAGGAAAAGGATAGGAATGCTCGGCTGTTGCATGTCAGGCTCCTCGGCATGCAACGGAAAATTGTGGGTCAGTCCGATAATCTTTCTGGGCTGAACCGGCGGGAGCAATCGCACGCTGTCTAATGGCTGTTTTGCCGTCTGACGGCGGAATTCTGCAAAAGGCGATCCTTGGATGATCCCGACGCGATCGTTGCGCAGCCAGCCCCAGGTTGCGGGCGAATCTGGCTTTGGGCGAAAGCGGACTATTCGCACATTAGTCTCCTATTGCTGATATTAATTGCGGCTTGTACCGTCGGGCTAAATTATAAATAACTTGCTAATGAAATTGCCTTGTAGATTAAGTGCTATCTGATTGCTTATTGTAAGCGATTCAATTGCAATTGAAATAGTATTTAAGCAGGAATGGTCTCTATAGCTCTTTTAATAGGATTGGGCATAGATATTAGATTTCGTACTTAGATTATTAGCGCCAACGATAGGTTGCCCTATAGGGTTGAAGTGCTCGAGTGGCTAAGTGCGCCAAATAGAGAAAACCATAGCAGGAGCAGTGCAATCTGGACGAATATTATCATTCAAGGCTTATGAGAATTCGAGCGGCATTATCCTTATAGGTCGGCAAGACAGCTCTAGACTAAAGGGCGATTTAACGGGTATCTCCTGTGCTGATGCGCTGACAGAGTTGCGCAACATATTCGGCGTTCTGCACAAAACGGCCTGGGCGGGTTTGTCTCAGCATCTGGATCAAGGCGTAGATCATTCCTTCGATCAGGACTTGGCGCATAGCCGGCTCTGGATGGACAAAAGCTGACAAGACCAGGTCGGCATACTGAGCGACGTTCGAGGAAGGGGCGGCAACCAGGGCGACGGTCTTTATGCCTGCGGCGTTTGCTTCGGAAAGAGCACGGGCAACAAAGGATGTCTCACTACTCACATCAATTGCCAGGGCTAGATCGTTTGGGCGGGCGACAGCAATGGCTCGGGCCATGTCGGCCGGACCTCCACTGGCGGGATTGATAATATACCCAGCCGATGATAGCCATGCGGCAAGAGTATACGCTGGCGGTAAAGCCAGGCCTTCAGCTAGCAGAATGATGCGTTCGGACATATCAAGCGCATCGATTAATTCCTCAGCAACCTTAACCGGGAAACTGCGGCGGGTAAGTTCCATGCTATGGCAAACATCTGCCAATGCAGTATCGATAAAGGCGGCGTTTGAGCTGGTATCGAGAGTCGGCCGGTCAAGTAGTTCATTCCTAACTTTCTGACGGATCTCTCGTTGCAGTTGCGGGTATCCGGGATATCCCAACCGCTGAGCAAAACGAACGACTGTTGCCGGATCGATGTCTAAAGTGTGGGCCAGTTCGGTTGCAGTCAAGAGAGCGGTTTGAGCATAGGAATCGAGCAAATAATCCGCCAGGCGAATGAAACTTGGTGAGAAACCCGAACGAGCGTGACGGATTCGGTCCTCATAGGATTGCATTGGGCTTATCCTCCAGATACATATTCCAATCGTCATGCAATACTAGCGGGCGTCAGATTCAATAAGCCAACTATAGCATAGGCGCTAACGGCAGGCAAAAGACGCAAGCGAGGATATTGAAAAAGAGAAATTATTTGCAAATGGGCGCGGTGTATGTCCGCCTCACCATTCAAGTGTTTGTTGACGCTCAATAAGAGGATCGTTATAATGCAGTCATGGGCGGATAGCTCAGTTGGTTAGAGCACTTCTCTTACACAGAAGGGGTCGCAGGTTCGAGTCCTGTTCCGCCCACTCCCAAAACCCGCATATATGGTATGGGGGTTTTCTCTTTAAATAGGCCTACAGATGGGGGTGTCACGCTTCTGTGTTGAATCGGGGGTCCGTTTCGAAGCAGATGGATGGCATACTTTCGGTTGTATCCTATCGCAGCCACATATTCATCCAGTATCCGGCTTTTCTCTCTTTTGCTCGCTTTCCGATATCCTGGTCGGACTGCTTTGAGCAGCTCTTGTTTGCCTTGCCTCATCATTTAGA
>DAOVFE010000278.1 GCA_030673085.1 Anaerolineales bacterium
CGATAGGTTCATTTATGAGGGCTTGCTGCATAATCCAATTGACAATTACGAGACATGCATTAAATATGCTTATCATTTCTGCTGCACTGTGAATAGCTAATTCAGCCTTGTGCTTTTTCAACGCTTTCGATATTCACTCCCACATTCTTCCGCGCTCATCAATCTAAGGTTGTCCTCGACTGAAGTCTTTCCTTCCCCTTAGCCCCCCGACTACTAAGCCCCTCATCCTACGGCTGGGTTCCCTTGCCTCCCAGACAGTTAGTATGCCTTCGATTGCTCCTGTCATTCCAAATATTTACCGCGTGGCCAGAAGATCTATTGATATCACACAAATCCCATTCGAAGACTTAGATCCTTCTATATAAGTCCTAATGACTCTCATCAGAGTCTTTCCCTGCTTATATTAGGTCACTCTTATCCTAAACAACTTATCCAGCCCCTCGGAAATAGTACTCGACGTTTAGCAATCAGACTTATGGCGAGGCGCCCAAATATTCGAGGGCATATAATGCATCGAAGTAATTGGGCCTGATCTCCAGCGCTCTTCTGAAATCCTCAATTGCCCCAAATCGATCGCCGAGCCGGAACTTAGCCCAACCACGCCATAGCTGTGATTCCTCTGATTTCGACGTCCGATACAGCGTGGCATCAGCCAGATCGATGACATCCTCGAATCGCCCAGTGTTGAAATAGGCAATATAGGGGCCAAATTGGTATCGGGTGAAGCGCCAGGGAAGGCCTATCAACAGCGCCTTATCGAAAGCATCGGCCGCTTCGGCATAACGTTCGAAATAAACGAGGTTGCTTCCCAGATTGAACCAGGCAAATGCATTCTCGGGATTTGCTTCAATTTCATTCCTTGTCTCTTCCAGAGTTCGCTTTCGATTGGCATCTGAATCGGCATTTTCCCCTAGCAAGCGATCAATATCACTTTGCCGCTCAGGTAAATAAATATAGAGAAATACTCGATTAAACGTTATCCAGCCTTCATCAATTTCCTTATAACTCACTTCACGATCAGGTCCCGTATAGGTATCCTGAACGATAAAGACCCGCCGGTCATCATCATAGCCCGTCAGCAGCAGATAGTGTCCGGCCCAGCCACCGCTACCGTCGGTGATGATGTACCCTTTTTCAATAATAACCGGATAACCTGCTGCGATAAAACGCTTGAGAAGATCAAAATCACCGCCAACCCGATAATCCGCTTGAAGCCAGCCGGCATAATTACGAACGTAGTAAATCAGTTCTTCGATATTAACATTCTTATCGCCGCGATCGGGTTTTTGTAAATCTGAAATGTCGAATTGATCGCCAAGCCAGCCATAGTATCGCAATCCTAAGACCAATGTCGCCGGTCCGCAATTGTTCCAATCCTGCTTCTCCCACTCAGGAGCCGTAAGCATAATCTGGTCCGGAATCGGTGTTGGAAATAGGGTTGGCGTCTCGATAGCTGGAGCTACTGGCGTAGCCGTCATTATTGCCGCGACAGTCGGCGTGAACATCAATGGTGACGCGCCGACTGGGGTAGGCAGTGTTTCTTCAGAATGCAGCCAGCCGCGCGCAATCCCGGCGGCTTTATCTAGCCGCCATTCAATAGAATCTCTAAACTCCGGCAGGCGGTATAGCCCCCAAAGCATTAAGAGCGTTATTCCAATCCCAATGATTATGAAATAGATACGCCGGTGCATCAGGTTGATTATAACAATACCAAGACAGTAAACGCATCAATCTGGGCTACGCGCTAGACGTGCTTGCTAATAATCACCCACCCCTGCCTTTAAAGGTAGATCATACAATTAATTAATACCCTTCCTCTGCCGGTAATATATCAAGACTGCATTGAAAAATGCCCAAACGAGAGAAAGGTATTTTCCTAATGATGCCGGCTTTTTTCAGCGGCTTCATATCAATTAATGATCCAAAAAGGATTTTTAAAACAAGCTAGATAATACACCACACGGCTAACCACCAAACTCGAAGGTTTTTATACCGATTACGTCTGTTTTTAAACGAAACAGACCGCCGGCCTGTGGATATCGGTTTAACTCAATTTCCCCCATTCCCATTCTCGCGGTTGTAATATACAGCTCATTCCTATCGGATCCACCAAATACACACGACGTTACATTAGCAGAAGGCACTGATACGCTGCGCAACAATGTTCCTGTCTTCGGATTCACACGAATCACCTTCGCCCCGCCCCACATTGCTACCCAAATCATCCCTTCTTCATCAGTCGTCATTCCATCCGGATATCCTGCACCATCAGGAATCGTCACCGCCACTCTCCGTCTACTAATGCTGCCACGGTCGAGATCATAATCAAAAGCCTGAATCTGTCTGGTAGGGGTATCAATAAAATACATCACCGAATAATCCGGGCTCCAGCCTATTCCATTTGAGATGCTCAGATTGGTTAGCAATATGCTGACCTGCAAGTCTGTATCAAGAGAATATAATGATCCTGCGCCCGGAGTCTCATTGGCTGCCATTGTGCCCGCCAGGAAACGACCGGCAGGATCACACTTGCCGTCATTAAAACGGTTGGCTGGCAAATTGCTTTCGGGGTCCACAAGAAAGGTGAGCTTCTCTGTTTCCAGATCCAGACCCGCGAAACCATTCTGCAAAGCCAGAGCGACTCCACCCGACTTTCTGGGGACAACGCAGCCCACAAGTTGCCCTACATTAATTATCCGATCACCCATGGTCTCGGGATCAAAAACATGAAGCTCTTTCCTCTGAATATCGACCCAGTATAACAAGCATCCTTCTTCATGCCAGCTAGGCGATTCTCCCAATAGCGCATTTGCCTCAAGAATACATTCCAATTGTTCATTCATAACGCAGCTCTCAACAATCTTTCCAATAAACCATTAGTAAACTAGGCGAGTTTTCGATTGTAATATTGACTGCACTGAAAAAAGCCCAAATGCGAGAAAGGAGCCTGTATATATGCCATTTCCTACTGATGGCTGCTTTTCTCAGTGCATTCAACATTACATTTGAACTATTTGCAGCCAGATTTTTTTAAGCATATGCCAGATATTCTATTTATACTAAGGAGCTAGATTCAACTCTCAAGTGCAACTTTGAAAGTTGGGAAAAGAAGTAAGCTGCGGTAGTATCAGTGCTTCTTAGACCAACCAAGTAAAAGGAGCACC
>DAOVFE010000142.1 GCA_030673085.1 Anaerolineales bacterium
GCGCTCAAGATCATCACCAAGGGAGCGCTTCCCATTCGAGGGCCGGCTTGCTCAGCCCAGGTTCTAGCATCTTCCGCTCCACTGGTTATTACTATCACCATGGAAAAGTCCGAGAGATCCGTGATATTTTTTAAGATATCCATGCTCCATGCTGAATTTTGATTCCCATTTAAATTTTCTGGTAATTGAAAACCTCGGACAATTGCTTGACGCGGCGCAGCTGCAAACAGTTGAACAGCCGTTGACCCGCCTGACAAATATCCCAGATGAAGATAGTCGACGCCATTTTGCAAACCGTCGCCCCCTACCTTTTCCAGCAACCTGGCCGCGAGCAAGGGCCCTTCTGGCTGGGTAGATAAAGTAACTATGGGCATATTACGCAATATAAGGTGATTAAGCGGGCTTCCTGCAACAGCCTCCAATTCTCCTGAGTAGCCAGGATCGTAATCGAAGACCAACAATGTAGGCCGATCTATTGGCAGGTTGTCGATAAGAGCAATTAATGAAGCCATATCATTTGGCTCACGAATCGGCGGTGGCGAGGATGGAATACCGAGGATGTAAGGCAGAAGTATAGCCAGCAGCATCGTTAGGTTGATTGCCCAGCGGGTAATCGGTGCATGAGCGATTCGCTTGGATTTGGCTGGAAGCTCTCTCTCCTCATCCTCTATCATGCGCCGCAAAACCTCGGCGCGTGCATACTCGCGCTCGGTTACATCCAGAATCGCTCCTCCGATTATCGGAGTCCGCGGCATTGCTACGACGGGTTCTGCAGAGAGCACGCCTTGGAGACCGGCTAGGGGTCCCGCAACTTCGACTGCCTCTGCCTTCTCTTCTTCATCCGCTATCAACGAACCAAAAGTCTCTACCGGCCGCATAGCCTCCAGCCAAGCTGGCAACGTGGCTGGCGCTAAATGATGCTCTGGCTCAGATGGTTCAGCTTCTTCCGCAGCCCCTTCCTCTTCTCCTTTTTCCAGATCTTCAAGCCAACTTGGAAGCCCAACACCCGCTATCTCGACGTCTGCAGCGGCAGCGCCTCCATTCATCTGTTCAGATTCATCTACTAAAGCCGGGATATGTGGCAATTCGATTGGCGGTTCCGGAGGAAGATCTCTAAGCCATTGTGGGCGATTTTCATCCTCCAATATATCTTCGGATAGCAATTTTTCCACATCTTTGCCAGCTTCCTCAAATTCAAAAATACTCTCTGCCGACTCTTGCTCTTCTGCCGCTTGACTCTGATCGAACGGAGCTGTCTGTGCTGGCTCCTCAGTTGAAAGCATCTGCCTTAAGAGATCAAAATCTTGCATTGCCGGTTTTGAGGGTATTTTATCGACCGGCAATTGCTCCAACGGAGCTTCAGGCGTTTCAACTTCAACCACGGGAGCAACCGGAACTTCCTTCTCATGCAGCTTGTCAGTCCCATCCATTTCTTCAGGCAGACTTAAAGGCTTCGTCGGACCAGCCTCAGAGATCTTACGAGCGCGAATTCGCGCCAGCCATTCAGGCACTTCAGCCGGCGCTAAATCGGGGACTTCAGCCGGGGGTAAACCGCTGGCTTCCTTTTCCTCAAGATTCTCAAAGGGATTCTCCTCAACGGGAAGCTCTTCTATTCGTTCTGGAGACTCTTCTTTTTCCTCTGGGATATCTAAGTTCATTTCACGCAAACGATCCAGAACCTGGTCGGATTCAATCGAAGCAAAGAAAGATTCTGAATCAGACTGCTGTTCATGACGCCTTTTTATCGGCTCCGGCTGTTCGGCATGCGGCTCCGGCTGTTCGGCATGCGGCTCCGGCTGTTCGGCATGCGGCTCCGGCTGTTCGGCATGCAGCTCCGGCTGTTCGGCATATGGCTCCGGCCGTTCGGCATGCGGCTCCGGCTGTTCGGTATGCGGCTCGCCTATGCCTGCAACTAAATCTTTATGCATGGCTTCTGTCCGAAATCTCGAAATCCAATCCTTTTCTGAAGATTCCGGTTCGGTTTTAGGCCTAGATTCAGTTTGGATCTCGGGCTTCGATTCAGGTTTAAGCTCAGCCGTAACCCGCTCTGGCTTTGCATAATCGGCTTCTTTCTGCGCGGCCTCTTTCCGGATGCGAGCCAGCCAATCGTTTTCTGGCTGCTGCTCACCCGTATCTTGGACTGAAGGCGATTCCGAATCTGCTTGCGCGGTCGAACTCCCAGGCGGCTGATTAATCCTCAACGGTTTTAGGCGCGCCCCGCATACTTCGCAGATTTCTGCATCTTCCCAATTCAAGTGGCTACACATTGGACATCGCACGCCGGCCATGTCTCAATCTCCATACGGTCGATCGACCGCCAAAAGAATCCGTAATCCTGTCGTGATCGATCCAAGAGCCACGCCAATTAATATTCCTCGCGCTCCGGCTGCCGACCATACTTGTGTCAACCATACCCTGAGATAGCCCATAGTTTCTGGCACAAACCCATTGCCACCGATAACCCATGGACTGTAACCGAGCAACACTATAATAGCCGTGCCAACAAACATCATGCTGACTACATCTCGCCGCTGAGTAGCCATCCGAAAGCCGGCCACGACCAGCGCAACCATTAACAATGCCATAAGGCTGGCTTCGACTGGCAATTGGATATAGTTAAACAGATTCGCAACTATAGGGCAATCTGGACCAAAAACCAGTCCTATTGCAAGGGTTACTATGAAAAATAACATCAGCACCGCACTGTAAGGCCAACCTTTTTCTTGATCACTGACTTTTTTCCAATGCACAGACCAAAGGTTAGCTAAGCCTAAGAAAAGCGCCACCGCGGCCAGGATCGTTGCCCACTGCAGGATTAAAAGGCGCACATTATGGATAGCTGGGTTGTCTACAAAGTATCCTAATAGAACCAGAATGCCGGTAGATACAGCAACAGTCGCCCAGAGAATGTAGCCCCATATCTTCACTGACCAACTCCCAAGGTTCGCAGCAACGTGCCTATAAGTATAAAGGCTACAACTAGGATGCGCACGATATCTTGCGCTTGAAGGCTTGCCCGATGCATAGGCCCGGCATTCAGATATGCTCCGCCGGCGAAAACCTCTTCGCCGATTAGCGGATGTCCTGCTGTTGCATAAAGTATTGCTTGAGAGCGCACGTCATCTGCTCCACCTAATACAAAAAGCCCCTCACTCTCACCAAAAGCAGCGGCCAGTGCTCCTTCAGAGCCAAAAGATCCATTAAGAATATGCACCGCTACATCATTATTTGCCAAAACATCGGGCATATTGGCGACATATGAAAACGGGGTTGGTCCAAGCATGCGCGCCATTACAGGTCTATAGCGATCAGCAACCCTTGCTTGTTGATATGAGGTGCGCAGCGTATCCTGAGCCAGCATGGTCATTGCGCCATCTCCAGTGGTTACAATAGCCGGTTTATCGCTCAATATTGTCGCCGATGCAACTCGCCGCAAAACCGACAGCCCGGCAAATGCCGCCGCGCTATCAGAGCCGATAACCGATCCGCTTCCTAGGGATAGATGGACACGCTTACCTGCTTCCACCGCTCTCTCAATAGCAATGCCCAGAGCTTCAAAGCCCTTAATCGACCGTAATGCTACTGGCCAACGCTTTCTCGTGATGGTAAATAGAATCATCAGTCCAATGAATAGTATTAGCGCCGCTAATCCCAGGATAGGCTCTTTGCTCATGTTTCAATCCTCCTGCCGCAGACGCTTGGCCAGTTCCAATACTTGATCCGGGTCTTCCAATATTCGACCAAGCTTGTGGAAGTCGTTCTGGGTTAATCCCATCAGAGGTTCTATCATATATACTATCTGAGCGCCTAGAAATGAAAACGGGCCAGAAGCTTCCAATATAAATACTGCAAAATCCGCCAATCCCGTTCCCTGGAGCCGGCCAGCAATGCGTTGAAGGAAATCCTCATCAACGTTCATTACGCGCAGTATAGCACATCCATTCTGTAGCGACCACACAAAATCCGGCTTTCAGACCATTCTGGACCCGTGATCACCTCTATCCAGATTCTAGACATCAGCTCATATACGGTCAAGTCAACCTGCTTTAAAACCAGCCACTTATTACGCGGGGGGGTGAAAAATAGAAAGCATTTGACGATCAGTAGCCAGACATAGACCATACTCTTATGCAAGCAAATGTGTTTTTCAACGCTCTATGACCTAACCCAAAACGGCCATCCAAATATAATGCCTGCCTAATCATAAATTTTTCCCCATTATCAGTCATTTGAATGAATCCCGGAGGATCAGTGTATTGCATTAATAGAACATCTGTGCTATGCTGTTCTCATAATGGGCCCTTATGACAAGCTTATCGTATCTGCACAACAGACATTTTTTGAGCAAGTCGGCGAACAGCCACTCTTCGTCAACTCACCCATCAAACGGCTCGGTTATACACAAGCTCAGATTCGACGTCGCTTCAGAGATGATCCCTCTGAGATTATAGCTAATAGCCATTCCCTCCCAATCAAGCTGGCGGTTGTTCCCGGAGGACGGCGTATCCCTCTACTGAAGGCAATGCTCACGACCGCTTGCGAGCGCGATTGTTTATATTGCCCATTTCGTGCTGGACGAGATAGCCGCAGGCTATCTTTTCAACCCGATGAGCTTGCCACCATCTTTATGAAAGTCTACCAAGCCGGAAAAGTCGATGGGCTATTTCTATCTGCCGGATTATCCGGCGGCGGCGCTAACACCGAAAACATGCTGCTCGACACCGCCCAGATACTGCGTCACAAGCTAGATTACCGAGGATATCTGCACTTGAAAATCATGCCCGGCGCTGAATATGGTCAGATTAAACACGCCATGTTCCTCGCCAATCGGGTATCTATCAATCTGGAAGCTCCTAACGCAAATCGATTGCGGCAACTGGCCCCCCACAAACATTTTTCCCAAGAACTGCTCCAACCTCTACGTTGGATCACAGCTATCCGGAATAATTATTCTTCTCATCGCGCATGGAATGGACGTTGGCCCTCGAGCACAACACAATTTGTAGTCGGCGCTGCCGGCGAATCCGATCTTGAAATCCTTGAAACCAGCGCCCACTTGTTCTCAGAGCTCGGGCTTTCACGTATTTACTACATGGCCTTTAACCCCATCGCCGGTACGCCGTTTGAAAACCTCCCCGCCGAAAATCCTCTGCGCCAGCATCGCCTATATCAGGCAGGGTTTCTTTTGCGCGATTACGGCTTTGACCTGGAGGAATTACCCTTCACGGCCGGAGGTCATCTTCCGCGTGATTGCGACCCAAAGCTAGCTTACGCTAAGGCAAGGCTTGCCCATACCCCTATTGAGCTGAATCTGGCCGAGCCAGAGGAACTTTTGCGTGTTCCTGGCATTGGCCCTTTAAGCGTTAAAAATATACTTGCCGCACGCCGAATTCATAAACTTCGTGATCTGCAAGATCTGCGATCACTCCATATCAGCCCTAAACGCGCTGCACCCTATATTACTTTGGATGGCCACCGTCCCACACACCAGTTGGCTTTATTCGATTAGCCAGAATACCCCTCAGCTTGCTGAGGTCCCTAAGCTTGCTTAGGGGATGAATGGCCAGGGCCGTAGGCACTGCAGGGCGATAGTCCTGAGCGAATATTTAATCAAAACCCGTACCTGAAGGGGCAAAATTCCCGCAATGGGGGATGTCCTTTAAGGACATCCCTAAAGGAATT
>DAOVFE010000149.1 GCA_030673085.1 Anaerolineales bacterium
TGCGGCAGGAAACAGCCTCTTGGCAGACATATTCCCTGACTGTGGGAGATGAGACCCCTGATCGAGGTCAGCTTGCCGATATGAACCTGGATGGCCGTCTGGATGCAGTGATCGGCTATCGATCCGTAAGCAGTTCTGGCATGCTGGCCTGGTATGAGCAGCCAGTTGATGTAACTGAGATATGGAAAAAACATCCAGTTGCTACTATCGTAGGTCCAATGAGTCTTGACGTTGGCGACATTGACGGTGATGGCGATCTCGATATTGTCGTTGGAGAGCATAACCTGACAGTACCAATAAGCGCTCGTTTATTTATTTATGAGAATTGCGTCGATAGCGGTTTGGTTTGGCGGGAGCATCTGATTTCGTCTGGAGATGAGCTTTATCACGGCGCTCAACTGGTTGATATTGATCGTGATGGAGACCTTGATATTCTCTCAATGGGCTGGAGCCATGGGCGTGTCTTATTGTTTGAGAACAAGGCCATATTGGATGGCAGCGTAGAAACAGCACAAACCATTGAAGGAGCGGCAACTAAAACCCAGGATGAATCGGCTGCAATAGAAGTCATGCCTGCTGGCCAAGATTCATCTTCGGCGACGGCGATGAGTACGCCATCGCCATCGGCCACAGATCTGTTGCCAACGGCAACACCCACGCCCACGCCGAAAGCGACAATGACTTTACCGACAATAGATGCTACTGCAACAAATACCGCTACGGTTGCGCCGACTGAGACCGAGAAACCTGTAGCAACGACAACAGCCACCGGTATGCCGGGAGAAGATGCTTCACCAACAGCCCGAATAACAGTGACTGTCTCGCAAACGAGTGAACCCCCATCGATACGCGTGCGTCAGCCGACTCGGACGCCTCAACAGAGGCAATCACCCATGCCAACTCAAACGCTGCAGGCAAGCCTCACTCCGACGGCAATATGGGAAAGAAATACACCAGCAGCTTCCAATACCCCATCACAAGTTTTATCTCGAGACCAAGAATGTTGGCCCGCGGATCATCCATTCGATCCCCCAGCAAGGATGGAGCGTTGTGGGCCAGGTATTTATATCTATCCCCTGCCGGAGGGTATAACCTGTTGGCCAGAGGGATTATTATCAGACTCGCCAAATGAATTGCGTCGATGTGAAACCGGGGAAGCGCCTTTCCCGCTGCCTGATGGTATGACCTGCTGGCCGGATGCACTGACATTTGAACCGCCGATGCAATTACCCACATGCCCGAAAGGCGAATCGTCATTGCCGCGCGAGTTGCTTCTCGCATTTCCGGCCTTTAGGGATGTTCCTCTTAATCACTGGGCTTATCATCAAATACAGGAACAATATCTGGATGGCTATATCAGCCGCTCACAAGGAGAGGACTCTCTATACTATCCCGAGGACTATCTGACGCGAGGTGAAATGGCGGTGATGATCCTGCGGAGTGTTTTCGGAAGTGATTATCAGCCCTCTGCTCATGTTGAGATTCGTTTCAATGATGTCGACCATGGCGCGTGGGTGGAGGGCTGGGCCGCTGCCATGATTACCAAGGGTTATGCCGAAAGCTGCAGCTCCAACAGCCTTTCATTTTGTCCAGATGATGCAGTCACTCAAGCTGAAGCTGCAATTGCATTCTTGCGAGTATTGTTTGGCCCGGATTATGCGCCGTCGCCGAGCCTATATGGGAATCCGCCGGCGAGCGCTTGGTATCTTCCGTGGATGCTAAATGCCGCTGATGAAGGCTTGCTTCCTTTATGCCCTGAAGGGAAAGGGATGAAAGGATGCGCCGAGGCACCGATTAGCAGGGCGCAAGCCGTGTACTTAATTGCCCGAGTGATTGACTCTAAATGAAAGACCAAGCGTATTCCACTTGATCATGAGGGTGTTGAAAAAAATAAGGTTCTTCTTCCCAATCAATGGAAGGATGACGTAGTATGACTGCACTGATAAAAGCCTAAATGCAAGAAAGGCATTTTCCTAATGTCGGCTGCTTTTTTCAGTGGACTCATAATATAGAATTAAACGCTATGCATTTATTGAAGTTTGTCAGAGGATATATCCCAAATGCGGGGCTGTCTAAAAAGTAGCTTTGGACAGCCCCTGTACTTCTATTTGACACTGTGCAATATCTTCTTTCATTTCACCCCGGCCGGCGCTAAACCGCCGGGCTTATAGCTCGAGGGCGCTGAACCGCCCTTCTCATGCGTAAAGGCCAAAAAACCTAACCACGTGCAATACATTCCGTCGCCCGCTATTATTCGCTTGAGGGTAAAGCTCGACTGAATGGCAAACGTGAGTTTGCGAGCAGTAGCCCAGTATGATAGCTTCTTTCGCACAGCCCGCCCGGCCAGAATGTGCTGTCCCAAAAGCGACAGCCCACGAGCCGTTAAATGCGCAGGGGCTGAACTTTTAGGGCAGCCCCGTAAAGCTAAAAACCTTTCGTGTCTGATAAAGGGCGCTTATGCGTTCTTAGGATGTGAGCCTAGTAGTTCATTGCCGGGCGGTGCTGGCGTGGGTTTCGAATTTTCATTTATCGCCAAATAATTCTGCTGTAATAGTACTAAAGTACCATGCCTTCGGTCTTATCTAAATTCTAAAATGAAAAAGAATTAGTGTTATTGATTGCAATACTATATTATTTTGAGCAGGAAAGGCCCTCCATGTATGATCAGAATGAACTGCTCTTTCCTAACTATGTAATCGCCTATCTTCGGAATGATCGCGGCAATCAATGGCAGGAATTGGTAGATTCTGTGATTAGATTACAAGAAACTGATCCTGAAACCCTGGCTTTTTCTCTGATGATGATTCGTCTGAATAGGTGCTTGAGCTGTGAAACCGACTCCTATCGAGCTATGCGGGGCTGCAAGGTTTGCTCGCATCAGGCACTACGCCGTTATAATGGATCGGAAGATGAATTAATGCTGCGTTATCAAAAGGCGCTCGAAGACGTCAGGGAGCATCTAGATGGCCTCCCGGAGAACCAACCGACTAAGAAGAGGGTAGTCCCAGCGAGAGCGGCCTAGACCCAAAGCTACCGGCGGATTTGATTCGGAGAAGGGCGCGATAAGCGCCCAATTTTTTTACCTGTGGCTTGTTTAAACCGCAAGGTGCAGGCTTGTAGATTTCATGAGAATTAGCCAGGATACGCCACAGCGTGTTTCGCTCACCATCGCTCGCTTATAGGAATTTGAGCTTCTGGCACAAACCCCTATAAAGAGGAAGCTCGACTGAATTAGGAGAAGGAGTTTTCGATCTGAAAAAAGAGTAAGGGTACGTAGAAAAAAGAGCTATTAATAAAGACAAATCGCGCAGAAGCAATTATACTTTAGCCTATTATCTTAATCCCCTAATAATGAGGCTATTTAGGAATTCCACAAATGCAGGTGAATCTCGCAAGTATAGGCTATGTAAGGATACGCTTGATCGATAAGTAAGGTAAAAATGGCGACAAAATCAGAGGCTCTCTGCTAGGCATCAGGCCTAGGCAATGATTAATTACGCGAAGAGAAACTCGAGTATATATGGAGGAGGAATAATCCATGACGGAATACGATGTTATTGTGATTGGCGCCGGTCCAGGTGGCTATGTTGGCGCTATTCGAGCGTCTCAACTTGGAATGAAGACGGCCATAGTAGATAAAGAATGGCTGGGCGGTGTTTGCCTGAATATCGGATGCGTTCCCTCTAAGGCGCTGTTGAAGAATGCTGAAGTAGCTCACACTTTGCTTCATCGTAGCAAAGAATTTGGCTTTAAAATTGAAGGATTGGAACTCGATTTCTCCTCCGCGGTCAAGCGCAGTCGAAGGGTTTCCGGTCGTTTAGCGAAAGGCATCGGGTTCTTAATGAAAAAGAACAAGATCGATGTCTATATGGGCAAGGCCAAGTTTATGAATTCGGAAACAATAAAAATTGAGTTGAATGATGGCAGTGAGATTGATCTTAAAGGGAAGAATATTGTAATCGCGACCGGCGCCTCCGCCTTTATGATCCCTGGAGTTGAGATGGATGGCAGGCGTGTGGTTACCTATCGGGAAGCGATCTTGCAGGATTATCTTCCCAAGTCGGTTGTGATTGTTGGCGCTGGCGCAATTGGATTGGAATTCGCTACTGTTTGGAATTCTTATGGAGTAGATGTCACCATTGTTGAAATGCTTCCGCGCATTGCTCCACTGGAGGATGAAGAAATCAGTTCTGAGCTGGCGAAAATATACGCCCGGCGCGGGATTAAACTTATGCCCGGAACCAGGGTGGAGGCGATAGAGAGTAAGGAAGAAGGGGTACGCATTCAAGTATCAAACGACGAGGGGGAGCAGATTCTGGAAAGTGAGCAAACGTTGGTGGCAATCGGCTTCCGGCCCAACTCTAAGGACATTGGCCTTGAAGCGGCCGGTGTGGCAACTAATAAGCGTGGATTTATCGAAATCGATGACTGTATGGCTACCAATATGTCCGGGATTTGGGCAATAGGAGATGTGACTGGCAAGGCAATGCTAGCGCATGTTGCCACGGCGATGGGAATGATTTGCGCTGAGAATATAGCCGGGATGGCGACGACGCCACTCAATTATGAAATGATGCCGCATGCCACTTATACTCATCCGCAGATTGCGTCTTTTGGGCTAACTGAAACACAAGCCAAGGAACAAGGTCATGAGATTAAGGTTGGCAAATTTCCCTTCCAGGCGAATGGCAAAGCTCTGGGTATAGGCGATTATGCCGGCTGGGCGAAGCTAATTGCGGATGCGAAGGATGGCGGGATTCTGGGCGCCCATATGATTGGCCCAGAGGTGACAGAGCTGCTGCCCGAGCTAACCCTGGCTCAGATGAAAGGACTCACGCCGGCGGATATTGGAAACAATGTGCATGCGCATCCGACACTGAGCGAAGTATTGATGGAAGCTGCTCACGCGGTTGAAGGGCATGCCATCCATGCTTAGATCGATTGCGAATTAACACATGAGTCCACTGAAAAAAGCAGCTACCATTGGGAAAATGCCTTTCTCTCATTCGGGCTTTTTTCAGTGCAGTCACACAGGGCCTTGGCCTATGACGCTTCGGGGCAATTCGAGCGCTGAGTCGAAAATTATGTGTGGCCGTTATAGGTATGGGTTAAAAATGGTAAGGGAGCATCTAGATGAGTGATATTGCACATGGGCTGATGGGCGTGGTCATTACGGAAAGTAGGCTGAGCCGGGTGAATGGCGAAAAAGGCGAGTTGGTTATTAGCGGTTACCCGATTGAAGAGATAGCGCCGAAAGCTAGCTTTGAGGAAATGATCTTTTTGCTATGGAACGATCGCCTTCCGATGCTGACTGAACTGGAAGAACTTAAAGCCGAAATGATTCCTGCACGACCCATGCATGATGCCACTCGTATGCTTCTAAAGATGGCGGCGGAGCGCTCCCTTTCGCCCATGGATGCATTACGGATGGCGGTAGATACACTCAGCTTGCAGGACAATGATCAATATGACCAAAGCCGGCAAGCCAATCACC
>DAOVFE010000429.1 GCA_030673085.1 Anaerolineales bacterium
TCCTTACGCATGGATCCCATCTCCTGAGGGAATTGAATCGCATTAGAGATAAATTTACGAAAAAAAGCTAGAAATCCCCGCAGCACACGTCGCGCGCTGTCGTTTGCTGCGGGGTTATTCACCGCTTCTAGATGCGGGCTACGTCTCACTCGCCTTATGACTAGAGTCGAGACGTGCTATGGGTATAAAATCCGGGCTTATGCGCTGTCTTTTATTCGATTAGCCAGAAAATAAATGGCCGGGGCCGTAGGCACTGAAGAGCGATAGCCCTGAGGCAAATGACAAAACCTGCGCCCTAAGGGGCAAAATTCCCGCAATGGCGGCTGTCCCTAAAGGACACCCCTAAAGGAATTTTGAGGGTTTTGTCATTTACTGGAGCCATTATTTACCATTAGGTGATAGGGCGGATACCTTCATGTAGGTACCGGGCAGAACCAGGATGTGTGGTTGAGTTATCCGGCACGATGGCGAGCGATGAATATGCCTATTATTAGAGCCGTCTTTTTTTAACCGGAAAGCCGGCAGTTGCCAGGTTGTAAAGAGCATCTATATACAACCGGAATGAGGTTTTTAAATGTTGATATCTTATTCTAAGTGACCTGTTTTTAAGGGTGATCATTTTTGGGGTTATTGTCTAAACGCGTAAATGCAATGAAGAGCGTCGCAATAAAGAAGCATGCAAGCCCTATGAGCAATGCCGTCCGTATATCTTTATCTATCAGGCTAGCCTGAGCTTGGGAGGATTGGCCGGCCATATTCGCCGCTTGTTGGTTCTCGTCTGAGGAGGCAGCAGCGACTTTCTTTGGCGACGTTGTTGTCAGGGAAGGTTGGATAGTAGCGCTCGGCTCCGCGCCTGGTTCAGATGCTGCAATTAAAGTGGATATGGCTGTTTCGGTGGGCTGTTTTGTGGCATCCGGAGGGCGCACTAGAATCTCCTGCCCTGGCTGAATGACTGAATTTTGGGAAAGGCCGTTTAATTCGAGGATCTGTTCAATAGAGACGTCATAAACAGCGGCAATATTCCATAATGCCTGTCCCGTTCGGACAACATGTATGATAGACCCATCCTCCCTCGGTTCGGCTGCTTCTACCGGAATAGTGAGAATGGCCGGCTCGCCGCTTCCCGAGGATCCATAATCGGCGGTTGTTCCTCCAACGACATATCCCATGACTGCGGTGAAATAGGTTCTACCGCCCGACGACGAAACTCCAGCGCCAATTTCTTGATAATTCGAAGAGAGCATTGTGTCATTATGGATTTGTGATGTCTTCCACCAACCCATGGCGACATTTACGGTTGCCTGGTAACCGCCATATATAATTTCGGAAACCCATATGGTGCTGCCGTTCCCATAGCCGGCCGCGTAAGCCCGATCGCGGGGCCTTGATCCTCCCGGGCCAGTATGGGTGACGGTAGTGATCGATGCTTGATAATCACTCTGAGCCTGTGCACTGATCATAAGGGCGCTATTAATGCTATATGCAGGCAATCCGTTTTGGGCGCGGTAATTGTTAATCTGAGCGATCACCTCTGCCGCGCTGAAGGATCCAATATCCAAAGGCGAGGATGAGGCGGCCAGAGAAGGAAAAAGCATAAGTATGAATATGTAGGTAAGGATGACTTTGTTTTTCATAAGCGGCGATATCCATTTGTCGCGATTAAAGCGCATCGATATTACCATATTTATCAACGAAGAGGTTTTCGATTAGTTCCAATTGCATATCGAGATGAAAAGCCGGCTTTTAGTAAATAAATTCGCAGCACGCAACAATATACGACGCGCGCGGTATTGGGCATAATAGCTTCGCGAGCTTCATAGGCTTTGCGAAAAAAACCTTCATTGGGAATCATTTC
>DAOVFE010000256.1 GCA_030673085.1 Anaerolineales bacterium
TGCTGCGCTCCTTTGGCTTATCAGAATGACACAAATTATTGTGTCATTCCGAGCGGAGCGAGGAATACCTAGGGCTATTCTGTAGAAAGGATGAATCTTGGGATTATTTGTCGCGCCAGTCGCTGTGCTCCTTTTACTTCTCAGAATGATATAAATTATGGTGTCATTCCGAGCGGAGCGAGGAATCCCTGAGATCATTCTATTAGAAAAATGATTCCAGGGATTATTCGTCGAGCAAGTGGCTGCGCTCCTTTCGCTTATAAGAATGATAGATGGAGAAATACGGCGACATCCTCGGCTGGTGGGAATGGCAACGCAAAAAGTGCTTAAAAAAAAGGAGATGCCGAGATTAGATACAAGTGTATTGTAGCGTTGAACTGGCAGGGCTTATAATGGGCGATTGAGAAATGTGAATGGCAAATATAAAGCCTGCAAAATGGGAGCGATAATGCTCTACCAACGAAGCAAAGAGATTCAAGGCAGCGCTTGGAAGCGAACATTGTACATCATGCTAATTGCCGAATCCATGGCGATGGTTGGCTTCTCAAGCATTTATCCCTTTCTCCCACTGTATGTCAATGAGTTAGGCGCCAGGAGCAGTATTCCAATTGAATTCTTCGCTGGCTTGGTATTCTCGGCACAAGCATTTGCCATGATGATCTCTGCACCGATATGGGGGGCCATTGCGGACCGTTTTGGAAGGAAGTTGATGGTCGAGCGGGCCATGTTCAGCGGGGCAGTGATCATGTTATTGATGGCTTTTGTACATTCGGCTGAAGAGCTGGTTATACTCCGCATATTCCAAGGTTTAATGACCGGAACCATGGCCGCGGCTAATGCTTTGGTGGCGTCGGCAGCGCCGCGTGAGCGAAGCGGCTACGCGATGGGTTTGATGCAAATGGGATGCGGCGCCGGTTTAGCCACGGGGCCGCTCATTGGTGGCGTAATCGCTGACCGCTTGGGATATAGTGCCGCTTTCTACGTTACGGCAGGCATGATATTTGTTGCTGGTTTGATGGTAATGACTGGCGTGCGTGAGGAATTTAAGCCGAAGGAATCGGTAGATGCCGGTGTAATTAAATTCCTGGCTGAATGGCGCCGCATTTTGTCGGCGCCTGGTGTGACTATTATCTACAGCATGCGCTTCCTGAGCGCAATGGGACGGATGATGATCGTTCCGATTATGCCGCTCTTTATTCTTACCCTCTTGACCAAAGGGGCGGGTGTTAATACCTTCACTGGGCTTATCGTGGGCATTGCATCGGCGGCAACTACAGTCAGCGCTATTGCCCTCGGAAATCTAGGCGATCGCATAGGGCATCGCCGGATTGTCATAATCAGTATTTTTATGGGAGCTCTGTTCTATTTGCCGCAGGGATGGGTCAGTGCTGGATGGCAACTACTTATTTTGCAGGCTTTGGTGGGTGTGGCTATGGGCGGCATCATGCCTGGCTTGAGCGCTTTGCTGACGAACTATACTAGAAGCGGTGAGGAAGGTGCGGCCTTTGGTTTGGATAATTCGGTCACATCTGCCGGAAAGACGGTGGCGCCGCTGCTGGGTTCAGCCGTGGCGCTTTGGTTTGGTTTGCGATCGACTTTTGCCGTCACTGCGCTGCTCTTTCTACTGGCTGGGCTATTGGCTGCCTGGCTGCTGCCTAATAACAGGATTAAGAATTCAGATTCAAGCTTAGTAAATTAGCAAATTCGTATTTTGCACGATAAAAGGTACTCTCTATGTCATTCCGAGCAGAGCGAGGAATCCCTGAGATTATTCCATTAGAAAAATGATTCCAGGGATTCTTGGTCGCGTCAATCGCTTTGCGCCTTTTGCTCATCAGAGTGACGAAAACGGTACTGCCATTCCGAGTGGAGACTATGTTATTTATGCAACATAGATCTATTCATCATTGGAGCAATGAGAATCTTCGATCGGAAACATGCATGAAAGAAAATTCCCGCTTCTTACACCTTTTTTACTCAAGCGCTACATAAGCATAATCTTTCCCCATTAGCATATAGAAAGCAAAAAACAAGTGTGGTCTGGGAGAAGGGTTGTATGCCTGAGTGGAATCATAGGAAAAAGTTATTGGTTATTGCCTTTCTATTATTTACGCTGCTGGTCAGTGGATGCTCTAGTGCTCTTGGCGGTAAGAGCAGCCGATCCTTTGAAAGCACGCCTTTGGAAGGGAATGAAATCTTCTTTCAGACCGATGCTATAGATACGACAGCTGAAGATCAAACAACCGATGCAATATCGCTTGATCTGAGCGAAATGAGCTTCGTTGAGCGGAACAATCTCTATCTAGACTTGCTTAATCACAAGATCGATGCCGGAGCGGATACAACCGCCGTAGATAAGCTCTATGTTCTATCGATGGAAGCCATGCTGAAGGATGATGTAGCTGCCGCAGATCAATATCTAATTCAAGCAATCATCTTATTAATGGAAGATAACTAGTTAGCAAATTAATAAAGGAGGAATAAATAATGAGTAAGAATAAGTTAGGAAGCGCAGCAGTATTGGCCCTGACGCTGGTGTTGGTGGGCGCGATAGCGTTCATACCTCAGACTGCTTATGCAGAAGGCGGCGGGGGGAGCGGTAGTCTGATCGCTGAAGGAGACGGTCTGGCCGGCCTGCGGGGGAACGGCGAGGTAACTATCTCAGGCGCAGGCATCCTTTGGATTCGAGACTTGGGCGGGGATGCGGTTATTAATGTCACCGGAACCGGCAGACGAATTGAGTTACCCAGCGGTTGGATCCAATACATTGGGTTTAACGGCGAAGCAGATGTATCCGGGAGTCAAATAACAGTTGCACTTTCAGGAGTGAACATTCATCTAGAAGCAAACGGCACAGGACAATTTCTACTGCGTGGCAGTGGATGGTTCCAGGTTGGCGATAGCATAAGGGGTGAATGGACATCCGCAGGGCAGGTGCTTGAGCTTTCGCCAAGCTTGCCCTAGAGGTAAATCGAATAGATATTTGAAGTGAACAGAAATACACGCAGATGGAGGTAAGTAAAATAGCAGCCATCTGCGTGTATCCGCGTTTATCTACGCTGAAGAATAAACGCAGAATTAATAAATTGCTGATAACTGGAATGAAGTAAAAAAATATCGTAGATTCTATTTATTAGGATTCATCAAAGTGTATGTATCTTTCATTATCTCTGGTTGTGTTTTCTTATTGAAGCTAAATAAATTATGAATGATTAAATAAGCCAGCAATTTCGCGAGATTATTAGAGGAAAGCTTTGGTTTAGTACCCGCATTTCCCAATTAACGGGCTAAGCGTTGATATAAAAGGGAGTGCAGCAATAAAAGGACATAGACAATAGGGCAGTTAATAAACCTTGCAGATTAACGAGCAAGAATTGGCTGCAGATTTATAGAAGGCAGTCCGTATTACCCAAAAACTGGGGGTAAGTGTACACTATTGAATGGAAGAAGCAGAGATGACTATAGTTATTAA
>DAOVFE010000188.1 GCA_030673085.1 Anaerolineales bacterium
CTTAAGCCTGAATTACTCTATTACTTTGGGACATCGTCCCACTTTTCATCGAATCTGTAACAGTTATGCAACAGACTCCTAACTTGTATACATTGCTTGAGTCCACTTAAAAAAGCAGCCATCATTAGGGAAAATGGGTATATATGGGGCGTGGGCTTCACCCACGCCCCATATATACCCCCGTCTCCTCTCTTGCGTTTGGGCTTTTTTCAGTGCAGTCATTGCTTCATGGGAAAAAAACAGGACACCCCGCAGCAAGATATGGGGATTAATGGCAAGCGGGGGTTTGTGGGCTGCCGCCTCCATTATGGCTTTTTCCTTAGAAGATACCCCACAGCTTTCTGCGGGGTATCTTCACTTGAGCAAAGATGATCTTTCAAATTCATTCGACCGCACGGCCATAAGTTGAGAGACTTCATTAAATAAAATACCCGCCCTCCAAAAATAAGAGCGGATATTGAAGAACATGCTCACCTTTAAAAGAGCATGGCAGAGTTTTTCTCTTTCTCAGAGCTCTTCAAAAGCGAATTAGCCTTTCAGAGCAAACCAGGTATTGTTTTATTCTTTTCACTGGGACACATACGCGACTAGGCCGCAAAGCCCGGTCGATGGAGCCGCTCAGCAACCTTTTCTGTTAAAGGGACCGTGACAAATATATGAGTTCCTCTACCCTCGACCGAGTCGATCTCGAGTAAACCGTTGATTAATTCGACCCGTTCCCGCAAATTTACCAGGCCTAAACTACCGCGTTGTGCATAGTTAACATCGATTGCACCTACGTTAAAACCGACACCATCATCCTCAACCTCAAGCGTAGATATATCGCCCTTTCGCCTCATGCGAACCCAGACATGATTCGCTTTTGCGTGTTTGCGGGCGTTAGTAATCGCCTCCTCAACAATATAGAAAATTACCGTTTGCTTATTCGCATCCAGCGTTTCTGCTACCTCTGGACTCGCTTGGATGATGATATTCTGTCTATATGCTTCTTTCATCTTCCCGGCAAGTTGTTCTAGTGCGGGTACCAAGCCCTTCGATTCAAGGATCAGCGGACGTAGAGTAAATAACATTTGCCGGATTTCTTTCGTCGTCTGACGCGCAAGGTCTTCTATTTTTTTCAGCTCCTCAATGGTCGCCTTAGTATCGCGCTGCATCAAGCGTCGAGCGAAGTTGACCCGCATAGCGATTGCCGCCACCGATTGTGTCGGACCATCATGCAGGTCTCTTGCTAGCTTCTTTCGCTCCTCGTCCTGGATTTGTACAATGCGCTCTTTTTCCTCCTCTAACTCGCCATACAGGCGCGCGTTTTGCATTGCAATCATCACCTGCTGAGCAACGGTTTCAAGAAGGAGCAGCCGATCCTTATTGAAGTAATCTTGCCTACGATTGGCAAAAAGCATCAATCCATAGACTTTCAAGCCTACGGTAAGCGGTATACAAATGACCACCCGTGAGATATGCAAAGCCGTTAAAAGCTTCAATTCAGGATCTAAAGCGGGATCATTCGTTTGACACATATCTCCGCCGTCGAGCGCGTTGGCAATTATCCCTTCCTTTCCTGGCAGCGTGGTCCGCAAATCGCCCATGCTGAATCCGCGCGCAGAAGCTATACGCAGCCTATCGCCTTCAAATAGGAATACAGCCGATTTTGTTCGACTACTATTACCATCCTCCTGTTCAGCTAAGGCTCCATCCACTAAATCCAACCCTAGCTCAAGGACGCGCTCATAATTCAATGTTGCATTTAGAGCAGCGGTTAGCCTGAAAATAATCTGGAGGCGTTTATTTTGCCGTTCCAGTCGCTGCTCGCGCTCCGCCATGCGCGCTAGCTTGAGTTTATCGCTTCTGCGCCGTTCGGCCTTGCTGCTTCTATTCTGGTTCGTTAGCCATCCAAGAATTGTAGCGCCCACTAGCACCTGCCCCAATATAAGAATGAGTTCAACAAACAGCCAGGGATCTATCGAAAGCGCATCGAACTACCAAAGACTTCTATCATCTATTATCATCGAGAAATGCCGATGATGAAATCCTTGTTATTAACAACCCCCACAACCAGCAAATAGCGCCTTGTCCCCGGCATGCCTGGGTAATCCTAGTATGCTGCTAATTTCGGTCCCCGGCAACTTACAAAATGCCTACAAATCTTACACTCTTCCAATTTGCCTCGTAATGATTTCCATCAACGCTATAAAAGAGTGTAGTAAATGACAAAACCCTCAAAATTCCTTTAGGGATGTCCCTAAAGGACATCCCCCACTGCGGGATTATTGCCCCTTCGGGTGCAGGTTTTGTTTAAATATTCGCTCAGGACTATCGCCCTGCAATGCCTACGGCCCCGGCCATTCATCCCCTCAGTAAGCTGAGGGGCATTCTGGCTAATCGAATAAAAAGAGAAGTCGTTTGTCACTAGCCCAGGATATCCACTTATTAACCGATATCGAGCGAAGAACCTCGCAGCAAACTATAAAGCTTCGAGCTTTGCAGCTACTCGAAGAAAAAGCCCTCCTCAGGGCTCGCGCCCTGGTCTCTATCTTAGTTTTTTCCACGAAAGCCTCTACTAGAATAACTCTCGGCGGCTCTGCCAGGAGAAGAAACGCAAGCGAAATATCCTCACTAGCCGGCTGCACACTGGCTTTCTCTATCCAATTCTACTGGTAAAGATGCTACATTCAAAAGCGGGAAATCAGTCCCAGTATGTCAGACCTACAACAATATCATTGAGATTGGTACCTGTTGGCCCGGTGCGAATCAATGCGCCAACTTCATCTAGCAACGGGTAAGCATCATTATTATGCAGAGCTTCCCTGGGCTTTAGCCCTCTCTTGTGGGCTTCTTTAACAGTTTCGCCGGTTATCATCGCTCCAGCAGCATCAGTCGGACCGTCTATTCCATCGGTTGCCAAGCACATCGCGGCTACAGTTGGCACGCCTTCCAGCGCCAGCGCCGCCGCTAAAGCAAGCTGCTGATTCCTCCCTCCTTTACCTTTGCCATGCACAGTAACCGTGGTCTCACCGCCCATTAATAGGCAGACTGGCCGGCGAGCGCTACGAATTCGGGTCGCCAACCGGACTCCCATCAAGGACGCTTCTCCTCGCATCTGCAGGCTCAATATTCGCACGCTAAAGCCTTGCTCTTTCGCCTTCTTGGCAGCAGATTGCACAACTAAACGATTGGATCCGATGATAATGTTTTTTGGATGATGCACACGCGCCACAGGCCAGCGCTCTCGACTGAGCGCACATCGTATACTCTCTGGAATCCGGCTCCACAAACTATAATCCTTCAGCACCCGACGAGCATCTTCCGGTTTCGCCCCTCGCAATACAGTCGGCCCGGAAGCAATCGAGGATAATCGATCACCTACCACATCGGAGAGGATAAGGGCTGCAGTTTGTGCTGGCGCAGCCAAGCGCGCCAAGCCACCTGCCTTTATTTGCGAGATACTTTTGCGGACAATGTTAATTTCCTGAATCGGCGCTCCCGATATTAATAACAGCTTATTTAAAATCCGCAGATCTTGTAGATTGATGCCTGGCTGAGGCAATTCAATCATCGCCGAACCGCCTCCGGAAATTAATGCCAGCACCAGATCTCCTGAACGTGTCTGCTTGAGCATCTCAACCACCGCACGACCAGCAGCCAAGCTACCCGCATCCGGCAATGGATGACCTGCAGCGAAATATTGTACTCGCGGAATTGGTCCATCGGAGTAGCTATAAGGCACCGCAGCTACACCTGCTGCCAGGCGCGCGCCAAGGCGCTCAACTGCTGCACGGCACATTGATGGCGCCGCTTTGCCCAAACCGACAAGATAGATTCGAGCGTCCGGTAAGAGCTGCAGACGATATGAGCCGATGCACAAGAAACCATCTTCAAGTTTAAGGTTATGCGCAACGGCAACCTCGGGATCCGCGGCTGATAACACGGCATCCATAATCGCCCGCATGTGTAATTCATGATTCGTAAATTTTAGGGGAAGATTCATCCTTTTCCCTTATTCGCTCGATAGCGAAGCAGCCTAATCCGCAAAAACCCCTGAAGGATCGCGACAGTTATCCTTATTCCAATCAGAAAGGCCAATAGCAAGCGCGTTCATCATACAAGAATTGTACCGATCATAATAGGATTACGGCAAGATCTTCACTAACGAAATTCTCCTTCATCCTTGTCGGATTCAAGGCCTCAGGATTCTTCGTCGGTCTGATCTCGCCGCTTGCCTGTTCTCACGCCGTTCTATGCCGCTGTCCAGCAAAAGTATTCAAAGCGGATTTCCAAATACACAGCACAACGCTCGGCGAAAAAAGAACTAACCAAAGGTAAACCTATCTGCAACCCTAATTGATAAGTGAAGAAGACCCCGTAAGCCTGCGCAGGATGAATTGACTACACAGGCAAATTGCTCCTGTTATCCAATTGCCTGGATCCTACACTCTACCTATCAAATGTAACACCTCATCTTTTCACTCGTTTCAATAATATAGGGGACAATCACAGAAGCCGATCCAAACTGTGTTGAGCCAGTTGTTTATGTGCTGAGGGGGACAAAAAGCCGGCGATTTGCTCGATAGGTGTTTTTTAGCATTTTAGCCTGTTCCTCCCGCATATCAAAAAAGGCATACCCGGCAAGTGTTAGACGCAAGATTATCATCTATGAATGCACTGAAAAAAGCCTAAATGAGAGAAAA
>DAOVFE010000135.1 GCA_030673085.1 Anaerolineales bacterium
GGAACGCAATCGTTCACTCAAGATGGCCAACGAGCGCCTTAAAGAACTCGATCGATTAAAATCCAACTTCCTCGCCAACATGAGCCATGAGCTCCGCACTCCTTTGAACTCAATTATCGGCTTTGCTCAAATTTTAGACGATCAACTGGCGGGAGAATTGAATGAACAACAGCTTGAATTCGTCGAAGACATCCATGCCAGCGGTCAGCACTTATTGACCTTGATCAATGACCTCCTTGATCTGTCTAAAATCGAGGCTGGCCGGCTTGAGATTCACACCGAGTTGTTCGACTTTACCAGCCTGGCCCAAGAAACGGCAGATGTCATCCTTCGGATGACGGATGCCAAGGAACAGACTCTCGAGCTCGAAATCCCACCCAGCCTTGAACCGATTAACGCCGATCGATTCCGCATCAAACAAGTCTTACTTAACTTGCTCTCTAATGCCAATAAATTTACGCCCAATGGCGGAGACATCAAACTCAAAGCTAGAATAATGGAGGAGGCCGCTCTACTGGTTTCTGTCTCCGATACCGGTATTGGCATCCCTGAAGAGGATCTCGATTCAATCTTCGACGAATTCCAACAGGTAGATAGCTCGACTACTCGTGAAGCCGAAGGAACCGGACTTGGGCTTTCGATCAGCCGCCATTTGATCGAAATGCATAGCGGGAAGCTATGGGCTGAAAGCAAGCCGGGGGAAGGGTCCACATTCTCCTTCCTTCTGCCGCTGGCTGGTCCTCCCTCTACGGCAACCAATGTGATTACCAAATCAGCTATAACTATCAGTCTTCCTAAGGATCACGAAGCGCTGGTGATGGTAATTGAGGATGATCGCCGTTTTGCCAATATGCTATCTTTCTACTTCAATCGCGAAGGCTTCAATGTAGCCCAGCTATTCAACGGCCATCAGGTTATGGAATATGCCTACAAGCTTAAACCTTGCTTAATAACCCTCGATCTGATGCTGCCAGATATTGATGGGTGGGAGATTCTACGTCAGTTAAAGGATGATTCTCAAACCGCCGGCATTCCGGTAGTGGTCATTACTGCCCTGGATGAGGGAGAAACAAGCATGGGCAAGTGGCAGGCGCTCGGCGCCGCGGATTACATCGTCAAGCCACTCGATCGAGGCGAGCTGCAAAAGCTTCTAGCGTTTGTCCGTCTTGATAAAAAAGATAAACCGCGGGTTTTGGTTTTCAATGAGAACGATGAAGTCAAGCGATTTGTGGATGTCACATTCCCTAAAGATCAATTTATAGCTGAATATCTGACCGATGGCCAGAATGCCTATTCCACCATCCTTGCAAAACAGCCTGACGTTCTGGTTATGGACATTGACATGCCAGGCCTGCAGGACAAACATATCCTCGAACAGCTCCGCCAGCATCCCGGTACTGAGGACTTACCAATCATGGTTCTCACATCAAAGGAGCTTGAACCAGAAAGAGAAAACGAGCTCATGAATATAGCCCAAGCCGTCATACGTTATGGCAGCAGCAAACAGCTTTCAAACCTCATCCGGGAAATTAAAAACACTCAAGAATCGGTCGAAAAAGAGAAAGTTCTTGGCAACAAGAAGGCAGGTATTGATTAGGAGCTTCATTCTATTAACTTATCACCTACGCCTTTTTACGGACAAATATGCTCACAATGAATGTCCTGCTAAAGATATCGTTCCGGAGAAAATAGATGGATGACCTTTCCGATTACCTCGACATGTACGCTGAGGAAGCTGAGCAACACCTAACAGCGCTTCAATCCAGCCTGAATGCACTAAAAAGCGGCAAAAACGAACAGGAAGCCCTTAAGGCCGCCCGCTTAGCTGCTCACAGCCTGAAGGGCATCTCGCTGACCATGCACTTCAACGAACCCGCACGCCTGGCCGTAAACCTAGAAGATTATCTATATCAGTCTATAGAGAATAGGAAATTGATCAGCATTCCAGTAATCGATGCGGCCATCTTGAGCTTGCAATCGGCAATAAGCACTGTTCTTGAGCATAACAAGAGAACATCCTGAGAGTGTTGAAAAAGAGAAAGCGTTTATCAAGCCGCCGGCTTTCCTCGGGTGCCAAATTGCTTAGATTTATCATGCCCACACCGCCAACCATCAAACCAGTATCGCTCATAACCCGGCCATTAATCGCCTCAATTTCTAATCCGGCGCTTGCCTATATTTATTGTGCTACCCGGGCTAATAGCCTTGAAGCTGTGCTATCATAGACAATACTCAACTCTCAATAAGCGAGGTTGGCCATGAGTGATATTCCCGGAACAGATATCTTGCTAAATAAAATTGCTCAATTTCTACCGAAAATAATCAGCGGAGTGATTATATTCATTATCGCGCTTTATGGCTCGAAATGGCTATCAAAACTGGTCGAGAGAACATTAACGCATCAACAAAAAGATAAGGAGATTACCATCTTACTTGGCCAAATTACGCGCTGGGGCATCCTGATTATGGGGTCCGTGCTGGCCCTCGAACAGATCAGCGACAAAATCACTGGACTGCTGGCCGGGCTGGGGGTTGCAGGCTTTGCCGTCGGCTTTGCGCTGCAGGATGTCGCTAAAAATTTCACCGCCGGTTTGCTCATTCTCCTGCAGCAGCCATTTAATATAGGTGATGCCATCGAGGTAGCCGGCTATAGCGGCTCGGTAACAGCTATTACTTTGCGCAGCACCGAAATTTTAACCTGGGACGGGCGCAACGTCCTAATCCCTAATGCCGACGTGTTCACCAGTCCCATCGTCAACAGCAGCCAGACCTCGCATCGCCGCATCACATTAACTCTAGGGGTAGGTTATGGCTCCGACCTGGAGCAAGTGGCCCGGGTTGCTCTTGAAGCGCTCAAGAAGGATGTTCCCGGCATTCTTGCTGAGCCGGCGCCCATGATCGGGTTTAAAGATTTTGGCGATTCGGCCATTGCCCTGGATGCCTATTATTGGGTAGACACCACAAAAACAGGCTTGCTTGCCGCTAAAGATTTCGGAATCAAGGCCATCCATATGGCCTTCCAGCAGGAGAATATCGAGATTCCTTTCCCGATTCGCACAGTCCAAATGGTAGCCCCATAAAAAGCCACGTCCGCCTAACGCTTCGCAATTGGTCGCTTTGCCAGCGCCTTCATGCCCCGTTTAAATAGATCAATGACCATCGCATAGCGAGTTTCGGGTTAAATCCACAATCGAGTAACATGAGAGTGTTGAAAAAGGAAAATCATTTGCCGGCGGAAGGGTATATATGGGCTGTCTAAAATATCCTTTTAGACAGCCCTGTGATGTAAACATAAGCTGCACTATCTATGGAGTTGATCGCCGATTGCCTGCTATCGATTTATAAGAACTGTTCGGCGAAATGACAAGCCACATAATGGCCAGGACGCAGCTCTCGAATCTCTGGTTCATCGCGCTTGCATATTTCTTTCACGATCGGGCAGCGCGTGCTGAAGTTACAGCCGTCGGGTGGATTTGCCGGGCTGGGAATATCGCCCTCCAGGATGATGCGCTTGCGTTTTTGGGCAACTTCTGGATCTGCCACTGGCACCGCCGACATCAGCGCCTGGGTATAAGGGTGAAGCGGATTTAGATAGATTTCATCTCTGTCAGCCATCTCCATTACTTTGCCCAGGTACATCACTACCATGCGGTCGCTAATATGCCTTACCATGCTCAGGTCGTGAGCGATAAAAAGATAGGTAAGCCCCAATTTGTCCTGCAATTCTTCCAGGAGGTTGACCACTTGAGCTTGAATGGATACATCCAGCGAAGAAATGGGCTCATCGCAAATAACTAAGTCAGGATTTAAGGCCATTGAGCGGGCTATTCCAATGCGCTGCCTCTGTCCGCCCGAAAACTCATGCGGGTAGCGATTGATGAAGTATGGATTAAGGCCCACCATTTGCAGCAGCTCTTGAACTCTATTCAATTTCGCTTTTCCACGGGCGACTCCATGCACCTCCAGCGGCGCCCCGATGATAGAGCCAACTGTCATTCTCGGATTCAGCGATGCATAGGGATCCTGAAAGATCATCTGCATCCGCTGGCGCATCCGTCGCAGTTTGGACTCATTAAGACTCATCAGATCTACGCCGTCAAAGATAACTTGGCCATCCGTCGGTTCATACAGCCTAAGCATGGTTCGACCTACAGTGGTCTTGCCGCAGCCAGTCTCTCCGACGAGGCCTAAAGTCTCTCCATCATAGATTTCGAAGCTAACATCGTCCACCGCTTTAATATCACCAACGTGATGCTTGATGATCGCCCCCCGATCGATGGCGAAATACTTCTTCAAATGGCGTACAATGACCAGGGGTTTTTCGCCAGTGCTCATAGCTCTTTCCTTCCTGCAACCTGCTTCCATCGCCAACAAGCCACAGTATGCTGCTCACCATCGACCTCCTCCAACTGTGGCATTTCTTCTAGACACTGATCGACTCGATAAGCGCAGCGGGCAGCAAAGGGACACCCCTTTGGTAAATCGATGAGATCAGGCGGCAGTCCCGGGATAGAAACTAACTTAGTGCCAGGGGCTGCATCCAGGCGAGGCAATGATCCCATAAGCCCTAGTGTATATGGATGGCGCGTCTTCTTGTAGATATTCATCACATTGCCCCGTTCTACAATGTAGCCGGCATACATCACGTTTATCGTTCTTGCCAGCTCAGCCACTACGCCTAAGTCATGGGTGATCCACATCACCGCCATTCCCAACTGTTCCTGGAGCCGCTTTACCAATTCAATGATCTGCGCCTGGATAGTGACATCCAAGGCGGTTGTGGGCTCATCAGCAATGAGCAACTTCGGGTTACAGGAAAGCGCCATGGCAATCATCGCTCTCTGGCGCATGCCGCCGGAGAACTGATGTGGGTAATCATCCAATCGCTGCCGGGCATCCGGGATACCCACGATCCTCAGCAACTCTTCAGCCCGGTCCCGCGCCTGTGCTTCTCTCATTTTTAGGTGAAGCTTGAGTACCTCCATAATCTGGAATCCCACTGTGAAGACCGGGTTGAGCGAGGTCATCGGATCCTGAAAAACCATTGCAATGTCTTTGCCGCGTATCTTTTCCAATTCCCTTTCTCTCGCCTTCAACAGATCGCGCCCATCAAACCAAATCTCTCCCCCCTCAATCTTGCCCGGCGGGCTGGGAATCAGATACATAATCGAAAGCGCATGGACGCTCTTTCCACAGCCGCTTTCGCCAACCACCCCCAATGTTTCCCCCTCTTCCATAGTATAGGATATCCCGTTGACGGCGCGCACGACACCATCTTCAGTGTAGAATCTCGTGGTTAAGCTCTTGATCTTAATCAAATCGCTCATTGCACATCCTAGAAAAAGAGATCCCTATTCTCGATTATGATCTCTATCAACCGCCTGATTTTCTTCGCCCATTATGCTCAGATCTGTAACCTTGGGTCCAACGCATCTCGCAGACCATCACCCAGCAAGTTGAAACCCAACACACTGAGCATAATCGCCAGGCCCGGGAACAATACCGCCCACCATGCACCGCTGCTCAGATATCTGTAGCTATCGCCCAGCATCGCCCCCCCTTCTGGTTCTGGCGGAATGGCGCCTAGCCCTAGGAATCCAAGCGCCGCCGCCCACAGTATGGCGCTTGCCAGCCCCATGGTTGTTTGAACGATGATTGGTGATAGACTATTGGGGACAATATAACGAAAGATGATTCGTATATGCCCTTCCCCAATAGCTTGGGCAGCAAGGATATACTCATTT
>DAOVFE010000313.1 GCA_030673085.1 Anaerolineales bacterium
TGCAATAGGCTATCTGGCGCTTTAAGCTGGATGAACAAGGGAGAATCCGGCATTGCTGAAGCGGCGGGTTTATATACCGCAACGCCAACGCCCTTTTTGCCCATTCCTGAAAAGGCTACTTCCGAATTTAGCCCCCAGTCTTCAGCGACTGCAACTCAGGACACGGCAGTAGTTCATGGGAATCCTTGGGGCGACTTTCTTGGCCCGGTAGAAGTCTCGGCGATTGAAATTCCGCCGCCGATGGCGGAAATAGCGTTTCCCTCCGGCACGGTGAATATTGTCCTTCTCGGCTCGGATCAACGTCCGGATGGCTATGGGTATCGAACCGATACCATTATGATTATTTCATTTGATCCAGATGATGCTTCGGTTACGATTCTATCGGTTCCTCGGGACCTATATGTTTATATTCCCGGCTGGCGGGTAGAACGAATCAACACCGCAGATGCACATGGGGGACCAGAAATGCTGGCAGATACTATCCAGTATAATTTCGGAATCCCGATCGATCACTGGGCCCGAATCAATTTCACCGGTTATATGCGTGCGATCGATAACTTGGGTGGTATTGATGTCGATGTAACTGGCTATATGGCTGATGAATGCGGTGGTACGTATTATACTTATTGGCCCGGCGTTTATCATATGGATGGGTTCACCTCTCTGTGCTATGTGCGCATGCGCAAGAGCAGCAGCGATTTTGACCGTTTGCGGCGCGAGCAAGAAGTGCTTAAAGCGATTTTCAATAAAATAGTTAGCCTGGATGGATTGAGCAAGATACCGCAGTTCTATAGCCAGTTTGACGAGCTGGTGCTGACCGATATTGGGTTGGCTGACATCACTTCACTCATTCCGCTTGCGGCAAGTCTGGCTTCGGGCTCGACGAATATAGATAGCTATTCGATCGATCCGAGTATGACTATGGCATGGCGGGTGCCTTATAGTGGTGCCGCAGTGCTTCTCCCCAATCGAGACGCAATTATTGAAATGCTTGAAGCAGCCTATAGCCCATAATCGGAATTGGCATTATTAGCTGTTGATATAAGCACCCTTCTTATGCAAGAGAAGGGTGCTTTTTCTTTAGTGAGGCCGTGCAATCGCGAAGTCGCATGGTCGTGTAGCTGCGCGATTGTCTAGACAAATAACCATGTAGCTGTGTGGCTATAGCCCCGTGTGTTTATACGGGGTTCTTCATCTTTTCGCAAGGGATGGAACTTGGTGGGACTAATGTACCCATGGATTCTGTACTAGAGTACCCTGATAGAGGGTCTCTATGAGCCGTACAATCAGGATGAGATATGGTGAGGATTAATAATATGGCACACGAGAAAGTATTAATTGTTGATGATGACACCGACTTCAGGAGTGGTCTTGAAGATCTGGTTAATGAATGGGGATATGAGGTTGTTGGAGCAAATCATGGACTTGATGCCTGGCAGCTGCTATTGGGTGAAGACGGGCCGCGGCTTACATTGATTGATTGGCGAATGCCTGGAATTGATGGTGTGCAACTATGCCGGATGATCCGCAAGCAATCTAAGGAGGACTATATCTATATCATTTTGATCTCAGTGAAGGATCAAAATGATGAAATTGTTCAAGGGCTCTTTGCCGGCGCTGACGATTACATCACTAAACCATTCTTTCCTCAGGAGCTGAAAGCTCGCATTATGGGAGGATCCCGGATTTTACGCATGCAGCGGAGATTGATCAGAACGCGTGAAGAGCTCCGGTTGCGTGCGGCCAGCGATCCTCTTACAGGAATATGGAATCGGGCGGGAATCTTGGAAATCCTGGATAACGAATTAAGCCGGTCTGGGCGTGAGCGCCGCTCGCTCGGGCTAATCATGCTTGATATCGATCATTTCAAACAAGTAAATGATACGTATGGCCATGCTGCCGGGGATGTCGTGCTCAAGAAAGTTGTGCGTTGTATGCAGATGGCTGTTCGATCTTATGACGCGCTTGGTCGCTATGGCGGAGATGAATTCTTGGTGGTAGTTCCTGGCTGCAATTTGGAAGAGACCGCTACACTCGCCGAGCGAATTCGGCATCGAATGGAATCGATGAACTCGGGGATGGAAGAAGATCCCCTGGCAGTCACTGCCAGCTTGGGAGTGGTGGCGAAGGAAGAAATGATGGCACCCAAAAGTTCAACATTAATTGCTTTGGCCGATCGAGCGCTCGGCCGGGCAAAGCGACGCTCACGAAATAGTATCGAACTTGCAGGGTTGCTACCTAAATCAATGATCTCCTAAAAAGATATAATATGACTGCACTGAAAAAAGCCTAAATGCGAGAAAGGCATTTTCCCAATGGAGGCTGCATTTTTCAGTGGACTCATAATATTGTGCTGGAAATGCTCGTGGCCTGGCGGCTGGAAGAGGCGAGCTTCCGTAATCGGCAGACCACTCTCTTGCCGGGTCAAATCCAGCTTGCGCATAAGAAGCGAGCTGCTGCAAAAAAGCAATTAAGCCATCATGAGCAGTCGGCTAATTGCACACTATGTTCATATCCGCCAGGGTGATTAATCCAAGTGCAGTGATTTTTGCCACCGGTGGTTTATTCGATTAGCCAGAATACCCCTCAGCTTGCTTAGGGGATGAATGGCCAGGGCCGTAGGCACTGCAGGGCGATAGTCCTGATCGAATAATTAAACAAAACCCGCACCCGAAGGGGCAAAATTCCCGCAATGGGGGATGTCCCTAAAGGACATCCCTAAAGGACTTTTGAGGGTTTTGTCATTTACTGGCAGATTCAGAATTGCAGCGTTGGTTAAAAGTCGATAAACCTAGC
>DAOVFE010000180.1 GCA_030673085.1 Anaerolineales bacterium
GACTTCAAGGCCTGCTGCGACAAACACGCTAGAGCCAACCAAGGCTCCCAAGCCATCCAAGACACCCAAGGCTACCGAGCCATCCAAGACACCCAAGGCTACCGAGCCATCCAAGACACCCAAGGCGTCTAAGACTCCTGAACCGAGTAAAACGCCACAAGCGAGCGATACACCAGAAACACCGATCGATACAGAATCTCCTGAAATAATAATTAAGGAAGATTTCATCATTGCTCCCGAAGACGGCTCCAATTTTGAAAGCTGTGAGTTTAATATCGAAATTGATAAGGTGTATGTCAGTGACCCAAAGCCATCCAGCGGGTTGGATTGGATTAAGATTAAATATAAAGTAGAAGGCCATACCGGTCTGATCTTTTCTGATCCATTGGATATCTTTTGCGGCGGGATGAATGGTGATGGGAGCTGGTATAGCGGCCATAGGGGCAGTGTGGAAGTGGAAATCGAGGAAGATTGGGAAGACCCAGTTACGATCAATGTATGGCTTAAGGCCATGGATAACGCAGGTAATTATGACATTCAGTCTGTGGCCACATACACGGTCACTTGTGAAGATGACTAGAGGATTCCGCAAAGGATAGCGTTGATCCGATGACAGATGTACGTGTAGAGACGTTGCATGCAACGTCTCTACTTTAAATATTGGAATTAAACAACTGGGTGAAGAAAGCGGCGTACGCCGGCAAGCGAAATCCGATTATCAAAAGGCTCGATGTACATATAGCAAGAATGAGCGGTCCATCATGGACCGCTCAGGGTATTTATATAGGTTATCCTTCAGACTGCTTGGATCAGCAATTGATAAGGAGAAACATCCGAATTTTAGAGATTCAATTGCGGCGAGTGCGGGCTCCAAGCGGAAAGGCGACCAGCCCCACTAACAAGGCGGCTCCTGGGCAAATCGAATTGCTGCCTGCTTCTTCGCTGGTTTCAGCATTCGCCACCATGGTCGGATTGTTTAGCTCTGAGCTATTCGATTGCTCTGGATCAGCTGGCGGCAAGGTAACTGGATCACCGATTTGATCGGAGCCAACAACTTGATAAACGATTTCGCCTCCAATTGCGATGACCTCTGGTCCCAAGGAGAAGGCTGCAGCTAAATCCGGGTAAGCGGCAGTGAGCGCGAAGTAATCATCAGATAGGAACGGCACTTTGATGGGAGTCATAGAATCGGGATCGAACCCGGTATCCATCCATATGCCATCAATTAGACGAAATGTTCGTGTGCCGGCGATGCGTACAATATCGGCTGCTGCGCCTGATGGGGCGAGAGGTACTTCGGCTGCGCCGATTCCACTTGCGGTAGCGGCGCGCTCGACAGCATTCTTGCCAGTTACTTCATGATCTGCACTCAACGCTTCTGCATATGCCTCAGCGGCAATGGAATCTTGAACCTCGGCTCCTAGAGCTTTAGGCTCAGTTACAAGATAGGATGTGTAGGGTGTAATAATGCCATAGCGGATGCTGAGTTGGACGATCTGGTCGATTACCTCCTGATTTGGACCTTCAAGACGGATTTGGTTAAGCAATGCTCCAATCTTGCGCGTAGCCCAAAGGCGAGGAAGAAAATCCGGTCCACCCGACGAGCGAAACACCTGATTTGGGTATTCAAAGGATTTCAATTGATCCTGCAGCATTCCCTCAAGCTTGACCGTCGTGGATCCGGGATGGCGGTAGCGACCGACCAGAACTAATTGACTACCGGCAAATAAATCTGGCAGGGGAGCAGGGTGAAGGTCGAAAATGGTCACTTCGCCGGTATCCAATACCAGATCAGTGAGCACCGGCGTGTTTACTTTTGCATAGAAGCCAGATACGATTTCATCGATTGCTTGCTCTGGGGTGACATATGTCGTAGTGCCGTGATGTTCTTTAGCAAGCAAGTCGAGTAAGAATGTATCTACGTCATAGCCAACTCCAAAAACGAACAGGCGGGTATTATCGGGTGCAGATTGAGCGACATTTTCAAGGATTGCATCGGTATCGATAACCCCCTCGGTTGGCAGGCCATCCGTTAGAAAGATCACGATGGCTGGACGTCCATATTCGATTTGGTCAAGGGCTTCAAGCAGTGCGCGATTGATATCTGTGGATCCCTTAGCGGAAAGCGAATCCACCCATCGTCGGGCTTCCGCTGCCTTATTGGCTGGCCGCAACTCGTCGGCATAGGAGCGAGTTCCGGTGCTAAAGGAAATGATATTAAATCGATCCTCGGGGTTTAGATGGTCTAGCACATAGCGCAGCGCCTGTTGAGCTTGAACAAATTTTTCGCCCTCCATGCTGCCTGATTGGTCAAGCACCATAATCACATCCTTTGCGATTCTGCTCTCCGGATCGACTTCCACGCCAGGTGCGGCAAGCAGCAAGAAGAAACCAGAATCATCACTTGCTTGTGGGTCGCGGTAGGTGATCAGATTCACGCCGATGGCCTGATCGGCGAGCGAATAATAAAGATCAAAGTCCTTATTGGGCGTGACATCGTATTCTTCATAGCCTACGTGGAAGCGATTATCCCCCTCTCGTTCTATTGCGATCTTATGACTGGGTGAGTAAATTGCGCGTATGGGGTCCTTTGAGTGTACCTCGATGGTTATACTGACATCTTCTATGGGTAAGGTAGAGAATTTTTCAGTATTAAGCGGGTAACTGTAATGGATCAGCCCAGTATCGGCTTCGAGAATTTGAGAGTATTCAAGTTCAATTCGGCGCTCCTCTCCTGGCGAAATAGGAAAAATGGATGCCTGAACTGCGCCGCGATCGACATACTCGAGCAGAGCAGGGTCGCGCAATTGGCGGACGATTTCTTCGTAGGTTTTTCGCGCCTCATCTTTATCCAGAATTTGGGCTTCAACCGGTTCGCCATTCTGCCAGAGGGTGAAGTTGGTCACCGATGCTTCCGGCGGAAGGGGAAACACATAGGTGCCTTCAATCGGCCAATCCTGATCATTGCGGAATACTTGATCCACGTGAGTGATGGCAACTTGGTCTTCAATGGTCACATGAACGCGGTGATAGACAATGGCTAATTGGGCCACAGGAAAAGGTTCTGGATAGGGCCATGGCTCGGGCATAGGCGGGTTGGGAATAATGATGCCATCAGCGCTTGCCGGTTTGGCAAAAAATGACGAGGCCATTACAATCAATATTGTTAAGAGAAAAGGTTTTATATAACGCATCTTTCTCCTCCATGTCTATCGGATTATCCTAAACTATAGACGCTGGCATGCATAGAAAGGTTCCATTAAACATACGAATTTGATCAAGTTGAAAATAAGCTATGGAATATGCTTCTTTATTGAGAATAATAGAATTCACCCCAGGATGGATTTTTCCTTGAAAGCAAATTCAGGCAGCTTTTTGGCCATGCTGAAGAAAGCAACTTTGATAATTATCTACAAATAACTCTTTTACGCTAACGGTTGCTTTTTTCAGTGGACCTAGGAATGTAGAATATGATTTTCAGAAAAAGAGTTAATCTGGAGCTTGCAGCGAAATCATTCGCCCTTTGATAATGGTGCGCAAGATCTCCGCATTCTCGGAGGAATTTGGGCGAACCATAGCATGGGAGACGCATTGTATAGTGGATAATCCGTATCGCTTTGGTGAAGGGTAAAATGAGCCTAGCCAAGAAGCCAGCATTTTCAACGAAGGGAATATCTATGGAGCGAATGATATGTTTTTCTTGTGGTGGAGAGGAGGAACACTGCCGTGAGGGCAATGCTTATAAATAACGATGCATTTGTGGCATAGCGGATGTGCCGCACATCGTGCAACCTCGATGATGAGTATTGTTGTCCAGGTGAAACAGGAGTCTGTTGCATAACTACTCCGGCAAAGAGTAGGATATTGTCCCAAAATAATAGGGAATTTCAGGCTTAAGCGGGGCGATAGTGCTAAGATTATGCCATTATTTTGTTCCAAGTGGGATAAATAATTATCTATTACGAGTTATGCAACCGGCCCATAGACGATGAATAGCGCCTCTGCAATTCAAAGGTTTATTTGGGCCTAATGGCTAATACTAATCATTAGAATTCAGGCCACTCATAGCCATTTGGATAAGTTAGCCCGATATTTTTCTCTTCTGTGGACCGCTAGCTGTCAGCTCGCTGGTAGCGATCTGCAAGAGCCTGCATTTCCTTTGCGATACGCATCAGCAGCACAACATTTCCCTGCATCAGCCTATGCCACTCTGCGTAATGACCATAAAATATCTCTTGGCTGATGCCATTCCGCTCTTTCTCAAGTTTGGTGACAGCTTTTTCGAGCCGCTTCATAATGGCCTGACTGTCACGCGCCGCGCGTTCAAACTCCTCTGCTGTAGCTTCGATTTTATCTACAGATAGAATCTGCTCGCTCACAAGCTTAGCTTCAACCCCCAGATCATTCTTGGACCCAAACCTCTTCCCAAGATGTTTCCCAGATAGTCACCGAGGTGGCCCCGATTCGATTGGCCAGGTCTTCCAAATTTCCTGAACAAGAATCTGTATTCCCCATTTCGGGCCGATAATTATCAAAGTACTTCTCTTTGGCATTGCCCTCCCAGGCGCCATCTAACGACGATCCAAGAGCCCGTCCCTCCTGGGCAGCCTCTCGAATCTGGCCGGCAATCGCTCTCCACCTTGCTCCTATACCCAATTCTTGGTCTGGGGATAACCTTTTTGCATCCCTTACTTGCATTCTGACAAACGGCATATTCACCCCCTAATAAATAGTATACAACAATCGAGCCTAATATTATTTAGGAGAGTGTTGAAAAAGAGGAATCAAGGGAAAAAGCCAGGAAACCCAACAACTTGCTGTAGGGATGAGTGGAAAGTGCGGGTTTGGGAGCTACCGCCCTCATTATGGCTTTTTCCT
>DAOVFE010000305.1 GCA_030673085.1 Anaerolineales bacterium
TGGTGTGGCAATTGATGATTATATACAGGCCGGCAATATATCCGGACTGCTCCAAATTTCGCTTTTAATGCTTGGTGCTTATGTCGCTAATTGGCTGGCCCAAGCGGGCTATGGCTATATGGCGGCGAATGTGACCCAAAAAGCGTTGCGCGACTTGCGCCGTGATCTTTTCGAGCACTTGCAGACGCTTTCTCTCAGCTTCTTTGACCGGCAGCCTCATGGTGAGTTAATGAGCCGCCTGACTAATGATATCGATGCCATAAATCGAGCGCTCTCCCAAAACATGACCCAGCTTTTTGCCAGTGTGTTGACTTTGTTTGGCATCGTTGTGATGATGTTCTCGCTCAATCTGTGGCTGGCGTTGGGAACTTTGACAATATTACCTTTGATGATCTTGATTGTGGGTTTTGTGGCAAAGCGAACACGTAAGGGTTTTCGCCGCCTACAGGCAAATTTAGGCAAGATCAACGGGCTGATAGAAGAGACGTTCAGCGGCCTGAGAGTCATCCAGGCCTTTAGACAGCAGAAATCGGTCATTGCAGATTTTGACCAGGTCAACATGGGTGTGCGTGATGCGGGAATCTATGCAGAATCCTTCGCTCTTCTGCTGCCGCCATTGATGGGTATATTGGGCAATGTGGACATCGCCATAGTTGCAGGTTTGGGCGGATGGCTTGCTCTTCAGGGTATGGCAAGTGTTGGAACTATTGCAACATTCATCAGCTATGCGAAGAATTTTGCCCGTCCACTACGACAATTGGCGAATATCTACAACTCAATTCAGGCTGCGTTAGCCGGCGCAGAGCGCATCTTCGATATCATTGATAAAGCGCCCGAAATCGCCGATAGTCCAGATGCAGTGGCAATTAATGATTTCAGGGGGGAAGTTATTTTCGATCATGTCGATTTCAGCTACCTGCCTGGCGTCCCTGTGCTTAAAGATATGAGTCTGGAAGCGCAGCCAGGGCAGACTATCGCGTTAGTCGGACCTACCGGCGCGGGAAAGACCACTATGATCAATGTGCTCTCACGTTTCTATGACATTCAGGGAGGCACAATCAGTATCGATGGCCGGGACATTCGATCGATCCAGAAGAAAAGCCTGCGTCGGCAATTGGGCATTGTCCTCCAGGATACATTCCTTTTCTCAGAAACGGTGATGGAGAATATTCGCTATGGATGTTTGGATGCCTCTGACGAAGAGTGCATAGCTGCGGCGAAACTTGCCAACGCTGATCAATTCATTCGCCGGCTTCCTAAAGGGTATGAGACTGAGCTTTCCGAGCGTGGCAGCAATTTAAGCCAAGGACAGCGGCAGCTATTGGCTATCGCCCGAGCGGTGCTGGCCGGACCGAGTATATTGATCCTGGACGAAGCTACTAGCAGTGTGGACACTCGCACGGAAGTACGGATCCAGGAAGCGCTGCTCCGTTTGATGAAAGGGCGAACCAGTTTCGTCATTGCCCATCGCTTGAGCACTATTCGTAGCGCTGACATGCTACTGATTATCAATGATGGTCGCATTATTGAGCGCGGCAGGCATGATGAGCTGCTGGCGCAGGGCGGGTTCTATCACGATCTATATATGAGCCAGTTTAAGAAGAAAGCTGCGTAGGGTTTCAATTTGCTCGCAGGCGGATCCCGATGGGAAAAAGCCCCCTGCTTAGACAGTCAATCCGCTAAAATTGTTGCAGAGTAGCGGCTTAAAGAAATAATATGGGGAGTTAAGAGTAGAACCATGATCCATAGAGAATCTATTGGATAACTGAACCGAAAAAACCCAAATGCCGGTAAGAATACATACACAGCGTGCGATGCACGCTGTCGCTTACTGCGGGATATCTGGCTTCGTGGGCTGTGCGGCTACACAAAGGAAAAGTATTCATAGAGGAGTGTTGCTGCCTCCAAACCGACGTCTGCCATTCATCCCCACAGAAAGATTGAGTTTTCCGGTTTTTTCTATAAAAAGAGCAGTATATAAGGAGTGACATAGATTATTTATGCCACTCCCAAGTTTATGCGTGTATGGTCAGAAAGACGAAGGTGCTTTGTTAGAAAGCGGCTTCTAATCTTTGATTAAATGGTGTTCTAGAATGCATATAGCCGCGCTCAATTTTTTATTACTAATCGAGCACTTTACGATAGGCCGCCTCGCGTTTAACTACTTTGAATCCCATGCCTTCATAAAGTCGCAGTGCTCCACTGGGATTATGAGTGTCGACGCCCAAAGCAGCTTCCGTCATTCCTTGATTTTTTAGGACAGAAAAGCTCTGGGCAATTAGCGCCCGTGCCAATCCTAGTTTTCGCCAGGGGCGGCGCACGCTGATATTCTCGGTATATCCGCGCAAACGGTTATATTCCCGATTCTCTTTATCATCGATAAAGTTGAGCACCATTCCGGCGACTTGATCCCCATCCCAGGCTACTTGCCAAAGGCCGGGGTTATAAGTGGGATCTTCCTGCCACTCGCGGAGCCATTCATCTTTCCATTCGCAGGCTCCCCAGTGATCCCGAAATGCCTCTTCAGCCGCCTTCCAGATGGTCCGCACCTGTTCGGGCTGCACCGGACGGATTTCCAGGCCATCAGGAAGTGGAATATCGGGAAGTTTCTCTAGATTGGGTCTTACCATTTCAAAGAAGTATCGCTCGGGCTGATATTCTTCATCGATAAGCAATGATTTCCAGTCCTTCTCTGTATCAAGCGCCCAAGCTCGAAAGAAGCGTAAGTCATCTACGCTATGGCCGGCCGCGATCTCTCGAAGACGCTGTTCATTCTTTCGCAGCATAACCCGGCGAATGCCTTTGCCTCGCCATGCCGGCAACAAGTAGGCGAAGTGATAGTAG
>DAOVFE010000309.1 GCA_030673085.1 Anaerolineales bacterium
TCCAGATCTTAAGGCACTCCGCCCGCGGTTGTGGTTCCTTTCCCACAATAATCGCGGGGTCGCCTTGTTGAGCTTCTGGAGAACTGCTAAATACTTTTGCCACGGCCTTTAATAAGCCAGGATGGCCGCCGCCCAATTTCAGGCAAATAGCCAGTCGTTCCGGGTCCATTCCGGGCAGCTCCAAGGTTTCAATAAGGGTCTTTGCTTCTTTATCCTCCATCAATGGCATCATATAGGATGCTTGCATAAAAATCTCAGCGAATTCGTCATCGTACTTATACCCGCGAAGTTCAGTTAGATTGCGAATAGTCGCAGTAACATAGAGCAGCTGTTCGCTGAACCGGTCACGAAGTGCTCGTAGATTGAGAAGCGCACGATCATCGAGCGCAGTATAGATTTCATCGAATTCATCGATTAGCAAACACAAGTCACTTCCTAATTGCTCGCATAAATCTGTTAATGCAAGATTAAAAGATAATGATGCGGAAAAGGCCGTTTCAGCTTCGGTTACTGATTGGTGATGTTCACGCAAGGAGCTCGATAGTTTAGCGTTCATTTGCTTGTTTAACTGTTCGAGCAGGGATCGAATTACTACTTCGTAAAACGCCTGAGCCGAAATGGCAACCGCTCGATTGCAATCGACATATACTAGTGCACCATTCCGCTTCCTGCGCTGGCTGTATTCCGCCTTAGCTTGTGGGCTAGCAAGAGCTCGCATTAAAGTGGACTTGCCACTGTTGCTAAGTCCGGCTAGGGCAACACACTGCTCCCCCACCAGATCAGATATTATTTGCTCGAAGAGAGCTTTAAAAGGAAGTTGCGTTTTTTGCATTCCACTTCTGCGCATAGAGGCAGGGTCAGCGCAAGGTTGGCCCTGCCTCTTACATCAAAGGTTTTTTAGTTTAGCATATGCTGCCGAATATTAAGAGCCTTCAACATGAATTCGCAGCCGCCGTACTGCTAAAACCAGCCCGATTAAGACAGCCGCAATAATGACCATTCCCGGCAATCCATTTTCATCTGCAAAGCCCGTTGCCGGCAGGGCAGTCGCGGTGGGTGTTATTTGCTGCGCCTGAGCCAACGCAGTTGCTGATGCATCCGCATTGGCCGTCCTTGTCTCCATTTCCGCCGCAGTGGATGTCATATCTGGCGCAGCGATTGTCGTCTCTGCCGTACTTGTGATTTGAACCACAACCGGCGTATTTGTGGACGTCGACGGCAGCGGCGTTTGAGTTGAAGCCCGCGTCGGCGTAGCTGTGCTAGGCTGTGCAGTCCTGGTCTCAGCCTGGGCTAATTGCGTATTTTGAAAGTTAACCTCAGCTGCCTCAGTCGCCTGAGCGTTTTCGATTTCGGCCTGTTGGCGCGGAACCCAAACCTTCAAATAGAAAGCGATGCATGCAACGCTGAGGATCAGGACAGCAGCCAACCCAAGGGCAATTAATTTAAAAGCCCGGTTTGAGGGTTTTTCTGGAACTTCATCACCTAGATCATAATTCTCTGCCATGGCTTATTCTCCATTCTTAACTTGGCGAACAAACAGCCATTCGGCTCATATAGTATGACCCCGCTAGGCCGAGGCTATTGCAACGTCTTCAAATTTGCCAATGGAACCGTAATAATCCCTGCCTCTCCAATATTGATTCTAGCACTGCGCGCCCGGATCCCGCTAGGATAATGAACAGCTTGAGCAAGCACTTCGTCTACAATTCCAACCGCTCCTCGATGAGGTAATCGTAATACCTGAACGCGTGTACCCTTTTCAAGCATGACGAAATCCTCTGGCGTGCTGGTTTTTATCGATGCCGGCAAAGGAATAACAATCTCTGGACGATGGCTCTTATAAGGCGCTGTTGGACGTGCATCTAAAGCCGCCTCTCGGCCTATATTGCTGCTTAGCAAATCATAGGCAGCGCTATTAATCGGTTGATCGCCAAATCCTTCGATAATAACAATTGGGTACGATTGCCGCTGTGCGACGGACATAAGATCAGCAGCCATCCCTCCAAGAATAAGTCCTCGTATCGATAGATCAGCAGCCCGATGCAATGGCTCTTCACTATCGCAGATCCCAGCCACTAAAACCGCTCCTCTCAGATTAATATCGAGCTGTTCAGCGATCAGTCGATCTCCTGGCTTACGACTTACCAGCCGCATCACACCGCAATCCTGCTGACCATTGCCCCAGGCAGCCTGGATTAGCGCACCAACGGTTTCGATCGCCACTTGCTGTAGCCCATCGCTATCGACAACTACACCCGAAAATCCAGCACGCATCCGGAATGGCTCACTGTGCAACTCGAACAACACCTTTCCATCAGAAATCTCTACAACCCTTCCATCTCCAGGTGCCCGCACTGTTCGACGACTAAATCCAATCGGCCCGGCAATGACCTCGCCTTCTTCAACCTCACTCCCTTTCCCACGTGCAATGTATTTTTCAGCGCTATTAGGAGACACGCCAAGCCCGTGGGCAATATCTAAAAATATATAGCTTAAGATCGTTTCAGCTTCGGCCACCACATCAGGCGGTTGAACCTTCTGATTTAAGCGTACGGTAATCCTCCCCGGCCTAGGCAGTCTTCTCACACGCCGAATGGTAGTCAACGGAATAATATGGGTAATCGGCGCCAGATAATAGTTCTTCATTCTTTACTGGATGAAAAGTTGCAAGAGTGATGCCAAACACTCATTCCTTTGCACCCATATCCTCCAACCATGCTTTATTCATTTGACGGCATACTTCTTCATCGACGGGAAACTGCAAAGGTCGTCCCCGCCCGTCAGCTACGCTGCCCAGAGCAC
>DAOVFE010000404.1 GCA_030673085.1 Anaerolineales bacterium
ACCTGTAGTGCGGATGCGATTTCTTTCAGGCGTCCGCCCAGGATAAACGGTTCATCTCAAACTGGGCAAATAGCGCGGTGTACCCCGCTGGTACTCGGCAGCAACCGGATCACGCACTCGAATCTCCCAATCATTCAGCTCAAGCAAGGCCTGAATAGCCATCAAGCCAACCAGATAGCAAATCCACGCCGCCTTGGTTCCTATTAACAATGTAATTCCAAGAACAACCAGCATGACGCCCAGTTCGATCGGCCGCCTTATCTTGTTATAAGGGAGTTGGTTTTGAAGCTTTTTAATGTTCCATGAACGTATCGTTCGCCTGGCATGCATCATAGCTGCCCAGCCCGCCAGACTCGTTCCCACAAATATCAGCAGCACAGCAGCAACTTTCATCAGGAGAGGCATTCCTTGCTCAACTGGTCTTTCGATTATCCAGGCCCACCCGAAAGACCACGCGAATGTAAGGATCGCCAACATCGAACTCAGTCCGGCCAGCCATCCTAACCACTGTCCAAAGATCTGTCTTTCTCGTCGTAGAAGAATTGCACTAAAGCCGGCCAAAGAGGCGGCCAGCAAGGCTAGCAAGAAAGGATAATCTTGAATTGCACTCACGACCATAATTTCACTTCCTATATACCCGGCACCTGCTTCAGTGCAACAGAAGGTAAAATCCGACCCCAAACAAGGCCAATCCCATCACCGCAGTCAGGAAAAGTCCGGCCGCCAGCGGCCAGAGCATCAAGCGCTTTCCACTGTCGTCCGGCTTTGATAGCGCAGGCTGTGTTTGCTGATTGAGATCCAAATCCGCGCGCTCATAAGACGGCCTAAAGCTGAGATAGAGCGCCGAAAGTAAGACGATCGCCATCAGCGCCGCGGTTGTAAAAAGCATTCCCAACCGAATAACCCCTTCCGCCTGCAAGTGTGCCATTAATCGTTCAAAGTAAGCCGGCTTGAGATAGGACAGAATAAATATGGTAATCGATAGCAACAGCAAAAGGGCGCTGGGGATAAAAATCGACAATACCCCCGCACGGCTGAGCCGCTTGATAACCGATGTTTTCCCCGTCTCTCCAATGGCCGCATGATTCCCAAGAGGAATCCACCCAAGAGCAAGCAGCAGCGATGGCACTATAACAATTAAAAGACCAATCGGAGCAAAGAAAAGTAAAATGCGCGAATATGGCCCGCCTGGCATAGCGGCATTAATTTCTTCAAATCGTTCAGGCGCTACAAATCCCATAACAAGCGCCGACATCGCGAGCAGCATGAGCGGCAGCGACGGAATAAGAACCATACGCGCCATAACTTGAGCCGGAATAGGCGCCTTTTCCGCTCCCGCTTGGAGATCGGCGGCTGGCTCTTCCGGTTGAGCTGATCGATCCCTACCGCTGTAGAGCATCGCCAGCAACACAACTGCAAACAGCGCTACTGGGGCGAAGAAAAGCAGGGTGCGAATTACCGTTTCGCCCGGAAGGTGAGCAAGCAACCAGTTGAATCGCGCCGGCGAAATATAGAAGAGCGCTAATGCGGCTAAAGAGAGAAGCAGAGCCGGCAATGCCGCAATTAACACCAGAATCGCGGTCATACGAGTGCGGTCGGTTTTCGGTTGCATCAAATGCCCCGCAGTTTGGTCTTCGAGCAATTGCTTCTTATCATCTGTTTCCTGGTTGGTCATATACCCTCCAGAATCCAAAGGGGAATAACTAATGGGCAAAGATCGGCTTTATGGCTCAAGCATAACCTCAACACTGGCGATATGGCCCAGACCATCGAACACCGGCAGTGGATCGATCACCACAACTCGTCCCGGGCCCGCGGTCTCAACAACGTAAGGAACCATCACATAAAACGACCCCGGCAAACCCAGATCGGGAGCGTCTACGATCAGCGGCTGCGAACCGACCAGGATGCCATTCGCATTATAGATTTCAACAATTAATGTCCCTTCAAAACTGGCAATTCCGAAACCTTCGACTTGGACTTTGCCGCCGTTGATTGTGTCTCCCAACGCCGGCCGCCGGATCATAATCTGTTCCGGGTGAGGTTTGGCAAGCAAAATCTCGGCCGGACCCTGCTCAA
>DAOVFE010000273.1 GCA_030673085.1 Anaerolineales bacterium
GGAGCCAGCCAAATAGGCTAATGTTGCAATCGCTTCATAGAGAAAACCAAACCTTTCAGCATCCTGCCTCGGCAGAAGGATGTGATCAGTAGCCCAAGCCGAATCAAAGCCCAGACGTTCAGCCGTGCGTGCAGTTGCGAACAACGCTTCGACACTTGCCGCCGGTCCATAGTTGGGTAACGTAACCCCAGATTTCATCGGCTCCTCTATGGTTATAGTCGGTAGATCTCCCCAAATTTAGTCTGCAAATAAAGCATATAAGGCTCCGAGACCAGGCTGGAGCCGGTTACGCGCTCAATTAGCTCCATGGGCTTAAATTTTGCGCCATGGCAATGAATATTCCTCCGCAGCCATCCCAGAATTTCGCTAAACTCTGCTCGCTCGATCTGTCCCTCAATATCGGGGATATCTTCTTTCATCTTCTCCCAAAACATCGATGCAATCAGATTGCCCAGAGCATAGGTTGTAAAATAGCCGATCATACCGCCCGACCAATGGACATCTTGCAACACGCCCTGGCCGTCATCCGGAGGTGTCAGTCCAAGATACTCTTCCATCTTGCTGTTCCAGGCCTCTGGGAGCTCAGCAACTTCCAGGCTGCCTTCCATCAATGCCAATTCGATGTCGAAACGCAGCATAATATGCAAATTGTACGTCGCCTCGTCAGCTAGAATCCGGATCAAGGAGGTCTCCACTTTATTGATCGCCCTATAGAAACTTTCCAAATCAGTATCACCCAGATTCTCGGGGAAATATTCTTGCAGCCGCGGGTAAAACGCTATGCAAAAAGCGTGACTATGTCCAATGATATTTTCCCACATACGCGATTGGGATTCATGAATGCCAAGCGAGGCGCCCTGAGCTATCGGCATACGCCTTAGGCTGACGCCAATGCCCTGTTCATACATAGCGTGCCCGGCTTCGTGAACTGTTCCATACAGCGAGCGTCCGATGTAATTAGGGTCAAAATGGGTCGTTATGCGCACATCGCCCAAACCAAACGACGTAGTGAAAGGATGAGCCGATTTATCCTGCCTCCCGCGCTCGAAATCGAAGCCTAACTTTTTAATCACCTCGACGCCGAAATCCCATTGCTTTTGGATAGGATATTCTCGATAGAGCATGGAATTATCAACTGCCGTACCACAATCAGCGATTGCCCGCACAAGTTCGGTTTGTTGCGGACGCAATTCGTCAAACACGCCTTTGACCTCGGCCGTTTTCATCCCCGGCTCGAAGTCATCCAGCAGTGGATCATATACATTATCAAACGGGGCAAAGAAACCCGCATATTGACGCCGTAGTTTCACGATCTCTTCCAGATGGGGTTTAAATTGAGGGAAATCCGATTCAGCCTTTGCCTTCTGCCATGCTTGCTGCGCGAGTGTTGTTACCCTGGAGAATTCAGCTACCCAGGAAGAGGGAACCTTGCACTGCTTCTTATATTCACGACTGACTTGGCGGACAAGACAAGCTTCATCCGATTCGTAATCAAGCGCTTCAGCCTCCGGCTCGAGATCCTCCAGTATCATACCTATCTCATCACTGATGAACTTTTCATGAGCCAACCGGCTGATGGTCGCCAATTGCATCGCCCGTCCCTCAGCTCCCCCAGACGGCATATAGGTCTGCTGGTCCCATCCTAAGACTGCCCCTGTAGATTGAAGATCGCTGATTTCACCTAATAGCTTGCGAAATTTCGTTAATTTGTCTTCCATGAGATCTCCTTGCTGGCAATATCGTGGCATAGCGCCACGATGTAGGAATTCCCACTATAAACCATTGATTCCCCAGATCATTTCCCTCTGCATTATTAATCTCAAGTTGAGGGCCACGCCATGTCCTGCCGGCTGTTTTTCTAATAGGTAAACGCAGCTCCCTGTCGCCCGCGCCAGCCCTATTGTACCCTGACTGGCTTTTTACAGCCGGGGACATCTTCAAGTGAAGGCATGAGAGCCCACTTCTAAATCTGCTTTCCACTTATTATAAGTCGAAATGGAACATACCTCCTTGTTTGCCCTCTTCTGAGCCAGGCGCGGTGTCTTCGAATCGGGCCGGTGTATGACCCTAGATTGGATACTGACCAATCCCCAAGAGGATAGTTTGTGAGATAATAAGGCACTTCAGGCGCACTAGAAAAAGGAATCAGCATGGAGTTTAATAAGATCTGCGTATTAGGATTGGGGTATATCGGCTTACCTACTGCCAGCACATTTGCCACGCATGGCCTAGAAGTTGTGGGCATTGACGTCAACCAACGGGTTGTATCTGGATTGCGTAATGGGGAAGTCCATATCCACGAACCCGGGTTGCGCACATTGGTCCTGGCTGCACTTCGATCCGGCGCTTTACGGGCAAGCGCCAAGCCTGAGGAGGCGGATGCATTTATCATCGCAGTTCCAACTCCGATTCGGGACGACAAACGCGCCGACATGAGCTACGTTGATTCTGCTGCTGAGTCGATTGTCCCTTACTTACGCAAAGGCAATCTGGTGATGCTCGAATCAACCTCACCTCCGCGTACAACAATCGATCGTGTGGCGCCGATCCTAGAGAGCTCCGGCCTGCGCGCCGGCGCCGATTTTTACCTCGCTTACTCTCCGGAGCGAGTCCTGCCAGGACAGATTCTGCGCGAGTTGATCGAGAATGCACGCGTGATTGGCGGGATTGATCGCCCGTCGGCCGAAGCAGGCGGTGATTTATACGGCATCTTTGCCAAGGGGAAGATCTTGCTCACCGACTCCACAACCGCCGAGATGGTCAAATTAATGGAAAATACTTATCGCGATGTCAACATCGCAATTGCAAATGAATTTTCCAGGCTAGCTGACCGCTTTGGGATTGATATCTGGGAAGCGCGCGATATTGCCAATCTACACCCGAGGGTTGAGATTCTGCGGCCCGGCCCGGGCGTAGGCGGGCACTGCATCAGCGTCGATCCATGGTTTCTGGTTGAAGCGGCTCCAGACTTGACTCAATTAATCCACAAGGCGCGCCAGATTAACGATTCCCAACCAGAATACATGGTCCGCTTGATTGAACGCTCTCTAGGAGGGCTGTCCGGAAAGCAGATTGCCGCCCTCGGTCTGGCTTATAAGCCAAATGTCGATGACATGCGCGAGAGTCCGGCGCTTACAGTTGCGCGATTGCTGGCCGAACATAACGCTAAAGTTCATACCTTTGAACCATTCCTACCAGCGACTACTGCGACCGGTTGTGAGGCTGCCCCAACCCTGAAAGCGGCT
>DAOVFE010000266.1 GCA_030673085.1 Anaerolineales bacterium
ACCTATGGGATCGACAACTGGACAGTCTCTCACTGCCAATGGGTGTGATGAAGATCTTCGAGTGGATGCTGCGAGAAGATAAAGATATCTGGCAAAGGATTGCGCGGAGGGAGTTCCCTAAACTACGCAGGAGAATCAACAAAGGAAATCCAGCGGTCTTAGCCCTGATTCGTGTAGGCGGGATTGATGACCCGACCCAGAATCACCAGGTGGTCGCCCACAGCTACGATTTTGACCAAACGACAAAGCAACTGGAGATCAACCTCTATGATCCCAATCATCCCGGTCAGGAGCCGCGGCTTAGCATGAACCTGGCAAGACCAAGCAGCGGCATCAACTTGACACAATCTTCAGGGGAGACCCTTCGAGGTTTCTTCGTCATCAAATATAAGCCGGAAACGCCGGCATAAGATCTTTTCTGCAAGAAATTCCGAGAAAGGCAAGTGGCAGGAGTTTCATTCACTTCCTTAGTTGCATGTGCTTCCTTGAACCGGCCAATCGGAGAGCAGGCAACTGGAGTTGCTGCTGCGTATCCTCTGCAGCCTATGCACTGATCAAACCAAGGCGAATTCTCATGTATGATGCGCCCAAGAGAATCTTAATTATCTAATACAGCCAAGGGCGAATAGTGCTTGTGTGCATCGCAACCGACCGTATAATTGGATTGATCCAAGATCCTGCACCTCCCGATATACTGATAGCGGTATATGGCGCACCGATGCAAGCGAGGCGCAGCGGACGCCGCAAGCCGTGTGAATAATAATTGCGGGAGTCTTACGACGCTGCCGAGCTCAAGACCAATAGGTGCACCATTGTGGTTTGCATTGACCAATCAATTTTAGTCACGTAATCCCGGCTAAAAGAAAAGAGGCTAGTATGACTGTACAAACGGATGAGGCCGCATTATCCGAAGGTTACAGGGTGAAGATTGAAAGAGCTCTAGATGCTGCGTTCGAACGCGAAAAAAAGGAGGCCGAGGACGCGATAATATCACTTGACCTTTCCTCTGATCGCTACATTATCTTTTCTGATCTGCATAGAGGGGCTCGCAATGGAGCGGATGATTTTCTGAACAACGAACGAGCCTATAACGCCGCGCTTGCCTACTATTTCAAAATGGGTCATACGCTTGTGATTCTCGGGGATGTAGAAGAACTTTGGGAAGAAAAACCAGTATCTGTTTTAAGGGCGTACAAGCACGCTTTATACCTAGAAGCCCAATTCCATCGGCAAGAGCGTTGTCTTCGCATCTGGGGAAACCATGATGACGAGTGGCAATATGAAGATAGGGTCAAGCGCCTTTTAAGTAAGCTATATGGGGGTCCGGAGTTGAAAGTACGCGAGAGCCTCTTGATAAAGGTTGCGGATGGCGCGGATGAATTGGGTTCATTATTTCTGGTCCACGGGCATCAGGGCGATACTACGAGTGATAGGTTTTCTTGGGCTTCAAGGCTTTTTGCCAGATACGTTTGGCGACCATTTCAGCGTATCACTCACTTTTCCCTCAACACGCCAGCGAAGCACTGGCGCCTTCGCGACAGGCACAACAAGGCGATGTATTATTGGGCTGAGAAACAGGACAAACTGGTGCTGATTGCCGGACATACTCATCGCCCCGTATTCAAGTCAGAATCCCATGAGGCTCAAATCAAGAAGGTTTTAGAAGGACTTGAAAAGAAAACTCGTGGCATGCTTAGTAATCAACAGCTTGAAGCGCAGGCTGTCCTTTTAGCTAAGCTTGAGTGGGTAATGGCGCAAGAAAATCAAATACCCGGAATAGAGAGTGATGTCCCCATGACAAAGCCTTGTTACTTCAACACCGGTTGCTGCTGTTTTCTTGATGGGGATATAACCGGCATTGAGATTGCAGATGGAGAAATTCGCCTTGTTCGCTGGCCGGATGAAGAGAGTGAGCCTAGACCTCATATCCTTGTGAAAGACTCTTTAAGAGACGTATTGGCAGCATGTTGACTCATGTCGGTGCATCTATCCCCTCCTTTCTCGCATTCGGTTTTTTTCAGTGCAATTATCAATTCGAATTGAAAAATTATTTCGAATTTATTCGAGAAAAAATAATCGCATAGGATTCCCACCATCGTCAAACACTCATCATGGATACTTGGCGATATACTTGTCTGCAGCGCAGGCTTCTTGTGGAAGTGATATGACAAATGAAAGACAGACTTCTAAGACAGACCAAGCGTGAATACAGCCCCCGACAGCGGCTGATTGCATTGTTGGTTGAGGGCATCTTCTTCATAGTTGTACTGCCAGTGGTTCTGGCTACTCTGGCGCCATCGGCCGATCAGTGGCTGCATCTGCCGTGTTTTGGGCATGGGCCAATCAGCATTGTCTTTGGCTGGTTGTTCATCGTGGCAGGTTGGCTATTTGCGTTGTGGTCAATCTATGTTCAGTTTACGATTGGTCGGGGAACCCCAGTGCCACTCATGGCTACACAGAAATTAATCGTGCAGGGGCCGTACATATATTGTCGCAACCCAATGTCATTAGGTAGCATTGTGCTCTATTGGGGCGTTGCGATCTTACTTGGTTCACTCGCAGCATTAATCTTGGTTGTGTTGGGTGCTGCCTGGCTTCTCATATACATCAAGCGAATTGAAGAGAAGGAACTAGAGGCACGGTTCGGGCAAGAATATCTAGAGTACAAAAAGCGAACGCCGTTTATTATCCCGCGCTTTCGGAAAGGGAGTCGAGCAACACCATCCGTCAAGTAAATGGTTGTCAATTTGCCACTACAGGCGACCTAACCCGCGTTGAAGCCGGTCGCGCTATCGAGTGAATATTTGAGGTATTTTTAGATTTTATTCGTTTAGCCATTTTAATCCCCCCTGTTCATCCCCCATAGGGGGACTGTGGGGGACAAGAGCCCTATCACCAACACCCCCTGTGGCAAGCGGCGGTTGATCCGGCGGTAAGGCAGAAGGTTTTATCGGCCGCTTCGGAGGAGAACTGTTAATCGCAATATTCCTCATTGTGATGGTCGAAGTGAGGCTCCCGATTACAATCCTATACGGCAATGGTGGAGCGTAGCAGCGGCCGATGGACCTCCAAATGTAAACACAACATTAAGCCGTTCATCTAATCCCCCCTGTTCATCCCCCATAGGGGGACTGTGGGGGACAAAAGCCATGTCCCCCACACCCCCTGTGGCAAGCGGCCGTTGATCCAGCGGAAAGGCAGAAGGTTTTATCGGCCGCTGCGGAGGAGGTCTGTTAATTGGAATATTCCTCATTGTGATGGCAGATATGAGTCTTATTATTTCGATCGTATTCGGCAATGGGGGCTGTCGATAAAGGACATCCCTAAAGGAATTTTGAACGTTTTGTAAT
>DAOVFE010000260.1 GCA_030673085.1 Anaerolineales bacterium
CCTGCATTGTTGTAAAATAATAATCATGAAAAACATTCACGTTCTAATTACACTTCCATTGGAAGAGAAGTTGATCACCCGGCTGCAAGCGGTTTCGCCTCAGATCAGCATACACATGTATCCTGCCCGGGGGGCGGAAGAGATTCCCAAGAATCTCCTTCCGCAAGTCGAAGTGCTCTACACTATGCGGGCTATACCGAACCCTGAATTGACTCCCAACCTGCGCTGGATACAACTGAATTATCCCGCTATCGATTTTAAATTGGATCAGCGCCTGCTAGATTCAGACATCCAAATCACGACCTTGAGTGGAGCCACGGCTCCAAAAATGGCAGAGTATGCATTAATGGGCATGATGGCATTAGGACATCGGATACCCGCCATCATGAAGGACAAGGCGGAGAAGCACTGGGACGAGAAAAGACTGGAACGCTTCTGCCCGTCAGAGTTTCGAGACAGCACTATTGGCATTATCGGCTATGAAAGTGTGGGGCGCGAGATTGCCCGGCTAGCCCGAGCTTGTGGCGCGAATGTCTTGGCGGCCAAATGTGACATGATGCAGCTTGAGGATCAGGGCTATATGATCGAGGGACTGGGTGACCCGCAAGCCGAGTTGGTTGATCGAATTTATCCCATACAGGCGATAGGCTCAATGGCGGCTCTGTGCGATTTTCTGGTGATCACTTTGCCGCTCACTGTTAAGACTCGCGGCAAAGTAGATGAGCGCGTATTTAAGTGTATGAAGCCAAGCGCATATCTAATTGATGTCTCTAGTGGCGGCGTTGTCGATCACGGAGCTTTAGTCGAGGCTCTAGCAGCGAACCTTTTGGCGGGAGCGATGTTGGATGTCTATCCAGTTGAGCCGCTGCCGGAGAGCAGCCCTCTTTGGGAAATGCCAAATGTTATTCTCTCGCCCCATATTGCTGAAACTTCCACGAATTATATCGAGCGCGCGGTCGGGCTTTTTGCTGCGAACTTACAGCATTATCTTGAGGGCAAGCCCTTGTTCAATCGCCGTTATCCGGAGATGGAATAGCGGCTGAGGGGAAGCGTTTTGATAAGTGGCGTAGTATTTGATCTTGGTTCAACCCTGATCCGTTTTAATGGGAGCTGGCCTGAAGCATTCGAGCGCGCCTGCGTGACGATGGCGGATTTCATGCAATCTCAAGGGTTAAGTTTCGATCGGGAGGCTTTTCTGCAGGCGTTTCTCCAGGAGATGGAAGCCCGTGATAAACAACAGCAGGTTGACCATATTGAACAAACGACGTCTGCTATCTTCCGCCAAGTGATGTCGCAGTTTGGATATTCAAAGCTTTCAACAGAATCGGTGCGGAAGGCCATGGAGAAGCTTTTTACGGTGATGGAAACGTATTGGCAACCAATGCCCGGCGTCCACCGAGTGCTTAACAGGCTACGGGATGAAGGCTATCGACTTGGGTTAATTTCAAATGCTGGTGATGCAGCGGATGTATACAAGCTTATCTATAATGCTCGGCTTGGCGGATATTTTGACCCTGTTGTAATCTCGGCCGAGGTGGGATTTCGAAAACCAGATCGGCGGATTTATGAGGTTCTTCTTCAAGCATGGGGATTGCCTCCTCAGAATCTGGTGATGATTGGAGATAGGCTTGAACAAGATATCCTTGGAGCGCAAATGGCAGGGATGCATCAGATCTGGCTCATTGCGGAAAAGAAACTTGACAGGGACTTCTCCGGTGAAGGCGAAATTGTGCCAGAGATCGTCACTGAGAAGCTGGAATGGCTGCCCCGGCTGATTCGGCAGATTTAATAATAGGTGTTCAAAGGGGGATTATCTATGTTTGAGTTTGTATTTGTCACAAAGCATATTGCCCGTCTTGAGCTTTCGTTACGGCTTCTCGATCTTCCCATCCAGGTCGCGGACCATCTGAGCATCCCCGTCGCTGTGTGGCTGGTTTGGGGGAAGGATGGTTGGACCCTGATCGATACCGGGATGTCAGAAACCGCGGGAGCGATGATTGAGGCGATTCTAAAAATCACCGGTGGAACAGGCCCTACACGGGTTCTGATAACGCATGGCCACTTTGATCAAGCCGGCGGCCTTCCGGCGATTCACATTGCCTGGAACCCCCCGGTATTCTGCCACCGGCAGGAACTTCAATTTATCGCTGGGCCGAAGGATTATATTAGGCTCAAGAGTAGTAATCCGTTCTTTCTTCTCGGGCGTTTGCTGATGGAGCCCATCACATGGGCGATCCCGGATGTTAATGAGCTTGATCACGGTGATATGATTGGCGATATGCAGGTGATTCACCTGCCGGGACACTCACCAGGGCATGTGGCTTATTTGCATATTACAGATCGGGCCTTAATCTGCGGTGACGCTGTGATGAACTTATGGGGCAAGCTGACGCCGCCATTTAGGCTTACCACTCCGGCTCCGAATCAGGCCTTCAGATCAATCAGACGGATGAGTGCGTACGATTTTGATCATTTGCTGCCTTCCCACGGGTACCCCATAATGAAGGTTGGCCGGCGAGCGTTGCTATCCTTCATCACGGATCATCCCCGATCTCAATCACGATTACGCTTTCGAATCCCTCTCATTAGCCGGGTATAGCTAGCACGCTTTATTCGATTAGCCAGAATGTAAATGGCCAGGGCCGTAGGCGCTGCAGGGCGATAGTCCTGAGCGAATAATTAAACAAAACCTGGACCCGAAGGGGCAAAATTATGTAATGGGGGCTGTCCCTAAAGGACATCGCCAAAGGAATTTTGAGGGTTTTGTCATTTACTTATTTTTACAGGGCACTAATTATTGATTATAAGTCTGATACAGTTCCAACCCAATGTTAATAATTTTCTTGCATGTATCCGGTAGGATTAACCTGATTTGAAAATAGTATTAAAGGCGAGGTGACAATTAATGGCAAAGATTATTGGCATTGATCTAGGTACGACGAACAGCGCAGCCGCGGTAATGGAGGGTGGCGATCCGGTAGTGATACCTACGGCTGAGGGTGGACGGCTTTGTCCATCGGTGGTCGCTTTTACAAAGAGCGGTGAGCGTCTGGCAGGGCAAATCGCAAAGCGACAGGCAGTGGTCAATTCGGAAAACACAGTGTACTCGATTAAGCGATTCATGGGCCGCCGTTATGATGAAGTTGAAACGGAAAGAAAGATGGTTCCGTATAAAGTGATTGAGGGATCAAGCGGAGATGCGCGAGTTAGTATTCCCATTAACAGGCGCGATTACACGCCGCAAGAGATCTCGGCTATGATCTTGGGCAAACTTAAAAATGATGCCGAAGCCTACCTGGGCGAGTCAGTTACCAAAGCGGTCATTACTGTGCCCGCTTACTTTAACGACTCCCAGCGTCAGGCCACTAAGGACGCCGGCAAGATCGCGGGGTTGGAAGTCATGCGGATCATCAACGAGCCC
>DAOVFE010000103.1 GCA_030673085.1 Anaerolineales bacterium
TTCGCCTTCCGGGTCAACTAACTCCGCCGGATGATACCCTTTGGATGTAAAACGGTCTTTGGCAATCTTGATCACTTCTTTGGGACAGACCGTTGTGCAAAGCTCACAGCCTTTGCATAGGTCCTCATCAATTTCGATTCTTCCTTTTGCCATTAATAATCCTCCTTTCTCTGATTTGAAGATAGATGGTGTTGAAAAACATATTTGCCCATAAAAGCGTGTCCCTTTCGGCAAGTGAAGAACCCCGCAGCTTGCTGCGGAGTTCTTCCAAGGAAAAAGCCATAATGGGGGCGGCAGCTCCCAAACCCACACTTTCTACTCATCCCCACAGCAAGTTGTTGGGTTTCCTGGCTTTTTCCCATGATTCCTCTTTTTTTCAACACTCTCATGCTATCTATAGCCCGTATGGTATAATCCAAAATCTCTGAGAATCCTATAAGGGAGTGCCGTATTGGCTTTTAATCCGCTAAATTGGCTCCTGGGCCTATTTTCCCTCGACATAGGCATTGACCTTGGCACAGCCAATACACTAGTTAATGTCTGTGGCAAGGGAATTGTCATAAATGAGCCTTCATGGGTGGCGATCGAGAAACGCAGCAAGCGTCCGTTAGCCATCGGCGCTGAAGCGAAAGCGATGGTTGGGCGAACCCCCCCCAATGTTGTCGCTATTCGTCCATTGCGCCATGGTGTGATCTCTGAATTTGATATTACGGAGGCCATGCTTGAGTATTTTATTGGAAAGGCCCATGAGCAAAGCATCGTCCCTGTTCCTCGCCCTCGCCTGGTTGTAGGCCTTCCTATGGGAGCTACAGAAGTAGAAAAGCGTGCGGTTTATGATGCGTCCATGGCCGCTGGCGCACGCCAAACCTATCTGATTGAGGAGCCAACCGCCGCAGCCCTAGGAGCCGATTTGCCTATCAGCGGTATGCGCGGTTCTATGATTGTCGATATCGGCGGCGGAACTACTGAGGTAGCCCTATTTTCATGGGGAAGCATTGTCACCTCCCGGTCTATTCGAATTGCTGGCGATGAGATGGATCAGGACATCCTTAAATACATCCGTAATAAATACAACCTTTTAATCGGCGAGCTTATGGCCGAGCAGGTAAAGATCAATATAGGTTCGGCATATCCCTTGAAAGAAGAAAAAACCATGACCATTCGAGGCAGGAATCTTGTCTCCGGCTTGCCAGAAGCTATTGAAATCTCATCTATAGAGATCCGAGAGGCGCTTTCCGGATCGGTCGCTATCATTGTCAATACTATCAAAGATTCCCTTGACAAGGCGCCACCTGAACTCGTTTCCGACCTGATGGAAGTGGGTGTTTGCATATCTGGCGGCGGTTCATTGCTTCAGGAGCTCGCTGAACGTTTGAGCAACGATCTACGAATGCGGGTTTGGGTTGCCGAAGATACTATGACCTGCGTCGCTCGGGGAGCCGGAATGGTCCTTGATAATTTTGATGAATACAGCCGCTACCTGGTCGGGCTTGAGCGCAGCAGATTATAAAATCCAGCGGCAAACCAATTCATTTGCCGCATCTGATCTCCATGAAATATTCTTCTCGCGTTTTTTACGCTGCATCCCTTATCCTAATCGCAACCGGGCTCTTGGCTTTGAGCCTAGGTGGATTTCTTGATTCATTACAGGATTTTGCACTCCGCCCAATCTCAGCGGTCCAATCCTGGACTTCACTTCGATTCGCTGCAATACGAGACCTAACAACTTCGCCGCGTGATATTGCTTCGCTGCGATCTCGCAACGCCGAGCTAGAAGCCGAAACTGCACGCCTGAAAGAGCAAGTTGTCAGCTTGCAAGAACAGCTTGCCGAGACAAAGATACTGGCTGTTTTGGTAAACTACGCTCGTAATCAGCCTGAGAACCGCTACATGGCTGCTGATGTTATCGGCAGCGATACAAGCCCATTCTTGCGCTCAATCTGGATTGGCCGTGGTTCGGATGACGGCCTTGCCCATGGTATGCCAGTAGTCACGGAGAATGGACTGGCGGGCCGAATCGTTGAAGTTCGAGCAACTATGTCCCGCATCGAGCTTATAAGTGATCCGGAAGTGGCTGTTAATGTCCGCCTGCAGAATTGCCGCGCCGACGGAATCCTATCCGCTCAAATTGATGGCGAGATTTGGGTTGACCTTATTCCCCAAGATAAAGAGATCACACCGGGAGAACTCGTTTTAACATCAGGCATGGGTGGCAATTACCCGACAGATATTCCAATCGGAAAAGTAATCAACATTCGAAAACGCGATTATGAGATCTTCCAACAAGCGGTGATCGAACCTTTTGTCGATTTTAATAAGCTTGAAATCGTTCTTGTCATAACTAATTTTCGCCCTCTTCCAGAAACGATTGGTTCTCCATAGAAGGTACAGATGATCTATCTGGTTGGCATACCTCTGTTGGCTTTGTTCGCTATCATACAATCTTCTATCTTCAATCAGATCAGCCTTCTCGATGGCAGACCTGATATAGTCCTACTTGCCATCATAGCATGGGGTATTAATGGCCGCTCCAAAGATGCCATGGCGGGTGGATTAATCGGCGGACTTTTCCTGGATTTGCTCTCCGGATTGCCATTTGGTTCATTTGCAATCCCGCTTATTCTTGTGGCCTTTCTAACATCCCTCATAGAGGGTAGATTCTGGCGGGCAAATCTGCTCTTGCCATTAGGCAGCGTTCTAATTGCTTCATTGATCTATCATTTTCTAGGTCTGGCAGCACTTATTCTCTCAGGGCATAGCATTGATTTATATGCCGCTATCATAAGGGTCATTTTGCCCAGCGCCTTTTTAAACCTACTATTGGCTCTTCCTGCATCGCAGCTCGCTGCGGCGATCATTCATAGGGTATTTCCGCCTGTGGCAAGCATCTCATCATGAAATGGAAAGGGTGTTGAAAATTTATTTGCCCACCAAAGAAGGTATGGTATATATGAGGTGGAAGCTCCGCTTCCACCTCATATATACTAATATTTCGGCAAGTGAAGAACCCCGCAGCTTGCTGTGGAGTTCTTCCAAGGAAAAAGCCATAATGGGGGCGGTAGCTCCCAAACCCGCACTTTCTACTCATCCCCACAGCAAGCTGTTGGGTTTCCTGGCTTTTTCCCATGATTCCTCTCTTTTTCAACACCCTCATGGAGCAATTTGACATGAGCGATAAGACAAGTCCCGAATACACTGATCCATGGCGATTGCGCGCGACCTATATCGTTATGATCCTATTAGCTGGTATCTTTATTTTTCGCCTTTACTATATCCAGATATTGCATGGCGCCCAATACCAAGCTCGAGCGGAAGATAACCGTCTTACTGAGGTTAAAATCCCAGCGCCACGAGGCGTAATTTACGACCGTAACGACTACCTCTTAGTTCGAAATATTCCAACCTTCAATATCACCATCACACCAGCTTTATTGCCAGATAGCGATGCCGAGATCCAGTCCATCTATCGGCGTTTATCGGAATTGACAGGAGTACCGGTTAGCAAAGAGGCGCCGCCAGCAGCTCGGTGCATACCTGGCCGGGGCATTAAGCAATTTGTTGAGGAAGGCGACTCCCTTGCACCTTATGAGGCCTGGCCCGTAGCTTGCGATGTGAATGAAGTAACTGCCCGAATCATCCGCGAAGCGAAAGAAGATATGCCCGGCGTTAACGTTGAAATACTCCCAGTTCGCGATTACACAACCGGTATCTTGACAGCTTCTTTCATTGGCTATCTTGGCCCGATCTCCGAATTGAACAAGGAGTATTATGAAACGCTCGGCTTTGTAGCAGGCCGGGACAAAGTGGGCTATTCCGGGATTGAATACGAGTATCAGGAAACACTTGCCGGTAGAAATGGTTCGAAATTAGTTGAGGTAGACGTAGCCGGTAAGATTTTACACACCATAGGCGACGTAATCCAGCCGCTCCCGGGCTATAACTTGCGCCTAACAATTGATACCCGGCTTCAAACGGCCGCAGCCACCGCTCTCCAAAAGCGTATGGATTTTATTAATCGTTATGCCGGCGAACGACGAACGCCGATTGGAGTAGTAATTGCCATGAATCCGTCGACAGGCGAGATATTAGCCATGGTTTCAGAGCCCAGTTATGAGAATAACCGTATGGCACGCTTTATTCCGGCTGATTATTACAGCCAATTGGTCGCCGATGAGCGAGGCAAACCTTTAATCAACCACTCTATTCAATTGGTCTTTCCTCCTGGCTCAACTTTCAAGCTTGCGACCGGTATCGGTTCTCTAAACGAAGATGTGATCTCTCCCAACCGTACACTACATTGTACCGGAACGATCACTGTTGCCAACCGATACTTTCCCAATGATCCAGGCAAAGCTAAGGACTTCTTTTGCTGGAAAGACGAGGGACATGGAAATGTTAATTATATTCATGCTATTGCATGGTCCTGCAACACCTATTTCTACAAAATCGGCGGCGGCTTTGAGGGAGAAATCGAACCGGGGCTTGGAATAGATCGCATCGGCACCTATGCCCTCGCTCTCGGTTATGGAAACCCGCTGGGTATTGATTTGCCTGGCGAGAATGGCGGCTTGGTGCCTACCCGAGATTGGAAGCGACGTACGCAGGGCGAAAACTGGTCAACTGGCGATACTTATAATGCCTCAACTGGGCAAGGATATGTCCTCGCTACTCCGCTACAGGTCCTGACCTCAGCGGCAACAATCGCTAATGGCGGCAGCGTGATGCAGCCGCATATCGTCCAGGAAATCCTTGATGGCGAAGGCAATTTGATTGAAACAATTAAACCCAAAGTGCTCTGGAATCTAACCGATGGCGAGATCACACCTGATACACCTGATATTAATATCGAACCCTGGGTAATGCAGCTCACACAAGAAGGAATGCATATGGTGACGCTCCCGAGTGGGACAGCTTATGAGTATGGCAATTTAGAGAATATATCTTCCGCTGGCAAAACTGGAACCGGCGAGTTCTGTGATACAGTTGCCCGTGAAAAAGGCCTTTGCGTGCCCGGAAACTGGCCCACTCACTCCTGGTATGTCGCTTATGCGCCCTATGATAATCCCGAAATTGCCGTCGTCGCATTTGTTTATAATGGCGGTGAAGGAGCAGTAACTGCCGGCCCTATCGTTCGCCAGGTGCTGGAAACCTATTTCACACTTAAGGGCATTGATGCCGCTGGCCAGCCCTAGCTTATCACCCGGCTATTAGCAGCATGCTATAATCAGCCAGTTGGATTGGAAATGGAAAAAATCATTATCAAAGGCATTCGAGATGGTCTCTTTATTCAGGTTCCTGAAGGTACCTGGAATGAAGTACAAATAGAACTCTTGCGAACCATAGATAATCAGCTCGATTTCTTTCACGGCGCTCGTTTGACCCTTCACCTCGGGACGCATGAACTAGGACCGGTTGAGTTGGGCGAATTGCGCAACGCTCTGTTCGAACGCGATGTCACCCTTTGGTCAATTGATGGCAAATCTCCAGATACCATCTCTGCAGCCGGAGACCTGGGGCTAATAGCCCCCCCTGATCAGAGCTTGGCAGAGATTGAAGAGCCTTTCACCTCCGAACTGCAAGGTGAAGAAGCTATTCTCATCCGGCGAACTATTCGTTCAGGACAGATCATTCATCACCCGGGCCATGTGATCATCCTTGGCGACGTAAACCCGGGAGCGGAGATTGTCGCTGGAGGGGACATTATCATCTGGGGACGACTGCGGGGCACGGTTCATGCCGGCGCTGAAGGCAATGAAGAGTCATTTGTGTGTTCCCTCGACCTTTCTCCAACTCAATTGCGAATTGCCGGGCATATCGCAGTTTCCCCGACCCGTCGAGGACCCCCTAAGCCAGAAATTGCTCGCATTCATAATGGGCAATTGGTTGCCAAGGTCTGGAACCACGAGCATCGGCGCTAACCAAATGGAGCCTTTTTATGACTGCTAAAATTATTACGGTTACATCAGGTAAGGGCGGGGTTGGAAAGACCACCGCGACTGCAAATATTGGAGTTGCCCTGGCAGATACCGGCCAAAAAGTCGTTTGCATCGATGCTGATATTGGCCTTCGCAACCTTGATGTGGTTATGGGCTTGGAAAATCGCATCGTTTATGACCTTGTAGATGTAATTGAAGGTCGGTGCAAACTGCGCCAAGCCATGATCAGAGACAAACGCCAGAAGGATCTCTTCTTGATCCCTGCGGCGCAAACCAGAGATAAGACAGCAGTCTCTCCTCAAGATATGATTCGGCTTACAGGCGATCTGCGGCACGATTATGAATGGATTTTGATAGATTCACCGGCTGGCATTGAACGCGGATTCCGTAATGCACTTGCACCATCCGACCTTATCATTATTATTACCAATCCTGAAGTATCATCTGTGCGGGATGCAGATCGGATTATTGGCATGATCGAGGCTGAAGGAAAGGGCCCTGGCAAGCTCATCATCAACCGGGTTAGGCCCGAAATGGTTCGACGAGGCGATATGCTAAGCACCGATGACGTACTTGATGTTCTAGCGATTGAATTAATCGGCGTCGTTCCCGAAGACGAGGCAGTAATTATCGCATCCAATCAAGGCACACCTGCAG
>DAOVFE010000199.1 GCA_030673085.1 Anaerolineales bacterium
AAAAGAGAGGAATCATGGGAAAAAGCCAGGAAACCCAACAACTTGCTGTGGGGATGAGTAGAAAGTGCGGGTTTGGGAGCTACCGCCCCATGGAAAAAGCCAGGAAACCCAACAACTTGCTGTAGGGATGAGTGGAAAGTGTGGGTTTGGGAGCTACCGCCCCCATTATGGCTTTTTCCTTGGAAGAACTCCGCAGCAAGCTGCGGGGTTTTTCACTTGCCGAAATGGATACGCTTTTATGGGCACATATGTTTTTCAACATCCTCCCTAAAAAGGCAGGTGGAAATGCTGCAATTCATAGTGCTATGATGGGAAGAGAGCGTTATTAGCAGGCACATATATGAAGACCAAGACTTGAGTCCAGATCGGCTTCATAGTACACTGCCTAAGATCCTTGGCGGCCATATTGGATTGATTATGTAGCGGCCTGCAAATTGTATCTTCAATTCAAATGCCGATCCGTCTTGTGGCGACCTGCAACCCTAAAGAATGCTGCCTATCAAGTTTCAAGCTATTATTATGATGGTGGATTAATTAAAAAGGATAGCCGAAATACACATAAACTTGAATTGCCATAGGCATCTCTTTTCTCACTACTAAGTTCACAGGCATATCCAGGATATGATTGTAGATAGGCCAATTCAATCTGGAATTAAGATGGGGAAAGACCAAGAATGTAGAAGCTAATCGACTGGCTAAGGCTTATCTATAGGAGGAATTCTCATTGGCTAAAAAGAAAGGACGTGTATTCTCAGGAGCCCGGCCTACTGGTCGTCAGCATCTGGGCAATTACCTCGGTGCGATAAAAAATTATGTTGCGCTGCAGGATGAATATGAATGTGTTTACTCAATCGTTGACCTTCATGCGCTCACTACTATGGAGACCACTCTGAATTTGCCTGATAACACCCGCGAGATGGCGCTAGATTGGTTGGCTGCGGGGATCCGCCCAGATGAGAGCATTGTCTTTATCCAATCGCATGTTCCCGAGGTGACGGAACTGCATACGATCCTCTCGATGGTTACGCCACTAGGTAAGCTTACCGAACTGCCGACATTTAAAGATAAGGTGCGTCAGCAGCCTAAAAACGTTAATTACGGGCTTGTCGGATACCCGGTGCTTATGGCGGCTGATATAACACTGTATAAGGCTGAGATTGTGCCGGTGGGGATTGACCAGGCGCCTCACATTGAATTTACCCGTGAAATCGTGCGATCATTTAACGCCCGTTACAAGACCAATGTGCTCATCGAGCCGCAGATGAAAAGAACCAAGGTGCCGAAAGTTCTTGGCACCGATGGCAAACAGAAGATGAGCAAGAGCTTGAATAATCACATCGAAATGATGGCCGCTCCAGAAGAAACCCTCGAACGGATTATGACCATGGTCACCGATCCACAGCGCAAGCGGCGATCGGATCCGGGAGATCCAGATGTGTGCAATGTGTTCTCGATGCACAAGATATTTTCTCCTGTGGAAGAAGTGGCCATGATTAATGCCGAGTGTCGACGGGCAACCATTGGATGTGTTGATTGCAAAAAACGTTTTGCTAAGAATCTTAATACCCACCTTGCCCCATTCCGGGAGCGGAGGGATGAGATCGCCCGAGATCCAGAATATGTGCAGGATGTGCTAAGCGACGGCGCAAAGCGTGCACACAAAATTGCTGCCAGCACAATTGCTGAAGTAAAAGAAGCGATCGGCTTGCCCTAATAAGCTAGGAAGTGTTTCCATTAGTGATTAAGGATCAACCGATGAGGGTTGTGTTGCAGCGGGTGCGTCGGGGCAAAGTGAGTGTGGATGGAAAAGCTATAGCCGAGATCGGCCATGGTCTTGTGCTGTTAGTCGGAGTGGGACATGGCGACACGCAGGTCGAGGCTCAATGGCTGGCCGAGAAAGTTGCCCGATTGCGGATCTTCGAGGATCAAGAAGGGAAGATAAATCTCTCTGTGCGCGAAGTGGGCGGTGTGGCGATTGTCGTCTCGCAATTCACGCTCTACGCCGACACACACAAAGGCCGGCGGCCGAGCTTTATCGCTGCTGCTGATCCGACTACCGCTGAGCCATTAGTCGATTTCTTTGCCAGCCAATTGTCGAAGCTGGGGGTCCCGACTCAGACTGGCCGCTTTGGCGCTCATATGCTGGTCGAGATCGATAATGATGGGCCGGTGACCATCCTTCTTGAACGATCCCCTGAGGGAAAGAATTCAGGCTGAAGTAAATTCGATCGATTCGGAGTTAATTCCGGCGTCTATGAGGTAGCTGTAATATATTTTTAATATAAATGAGTCCACTGAAAAAAGGGGCTGAAATTAGCAAAATGCCTATCTCGTATTTGGGCTTTTTTCAGTGCAATCATAAATATGACGCGTCAAAAGAGTTTCTCAGAATGGCGTTCGGCAAGCTGTTACCCGGGCAGGAGCTAAGATATGGATCATTTAAAGACACAGAAGAGCGATCGTGAACGGATGTGGAAATGGATATTACCAGTTTCCCTGGTTTTAATCTGTTTTGCCATTATGACGCCGCGGCTGCTTTCGCCCCAGTTTGGGCTGCTTGACGATGGCGTGACCCTGAAGATTGAACGCGAAATTTCGGAAGGAGCTTGGGATATTGGTTGGGAAACTGGAAGGGGGCGTTTAAGGCCGGGATACCTTTTTTACTGGAGCCTCATCCAGATGGCAACGGGTCGAAATCCTTTCTGGTTTTTCTTCTCCAATGCAATTGTTCTCGCGGCTACAGCACTCGTGCTATTCGTGCTAGTTCAAATGCTAGGAGGTTCCCGCCTTCAAGGCTGGGCGGCCGGAATGTTTTTTGTGCTTTCTGGGCCAGTCGTCGAAACATTTTACACGCTTTCAAAAGTGGAGCATATACAGGTTTTAGGTATTCTCCTTTCGATGCTTGCTGTCTTGTGTGCTTTCAGGCAGCCGAGACGATGGCCAAAAATTATTCTATTTCTAGGGGCCGCTATTCTTCTAATATGGGTCTATCTAAGCAAGGAAATTGCGCTGATCATGGTTCCGATCAGCCTTGCGTGGGTATTCGTAGCATGGATATTTAATAAGCGGGTATATGGTTTACAACCGATAAAGATGTGGATAAGCTTTTTCGCGACCAATCTGCTGGCAGCAGCGGTTTTCTTAGCATTCTATGTTATCTATATCGGCCAAAGCGTAGCCGCGCAAGGATATTCGCAAAAATATATTCTTGATTGGAAAATTATTGCTAATTCCTCTATTCGTTGGGTGGGTTGGTTGATATGCGATTTTCCATTTCTGATTCCGCTATTCCTTTGTCTTGTTATTGTAGGAATTCTAAAAAAGAAATTAGCACAGCCGGTTCTAATCCTGAATGCATTTATTTGGATGGCTGGATGGATCCTCATTTTTTTGCCCTGGAGCGTGATTGCCGAGTATTACATTCTTCCATTTAGCATAGGCGCTTCTATTGTATCTGGAATAGCTTTAGGGCAGATCTATGATTTCCTTAATACAAAGACAAGTAAGGGCCGGATATTTGTAATTAGCCTACTTGTCATTGCGTTGCCTTTATTTCTTATCACCCTAATTAACCATGTTATGAATACACGGGTACAGCTAACCGTGGATAAAAATAACGCATTAATGATTGATAAAGTAGCAGCCATAGCACCGCAAAATAGCCTGGTCTTAGTCAACCTCAATGATGATAACGAGTACATTGACGAGATCAGATTACACTTGACTGAACTCTACCATCGTTCGGACCTGACCGTAGACAGCTTCCATTTTCAATCTGCGATTGCAGGTGAAGCAGATATGCTGTCTTATATAGTTCTGATGTCGAGTGTTGAGAATAAAATGCTCTTATCTGTCCGTATAGGTATAGCTCAGGAGAAATTGCCAGAATGGAACAATGCCTTGCGAGGCTACATGGGCGGAGATGAAACCCCGGCTTGGAGCACAGAAGGGCATTTTCGGCTCTTTCATATTGATTTCTTGCAATTGTTGTGCCCGATCCTTCAATCAAGGACATATTGTGCAAGTAATTCGCCTTTTATAGATCGTCGCCTATTTAGCTATGGATGGGATCTGTATCAAGTCTTAAGCGATGTGGATGATCTTGATTTGCCGGCGGTATTTAAGCCGGATGCCAAGTGGGAATTCCAAATGCCAGATGGAAACATCCATCACATTGCCTTTGGACAACCGGGGGATTACCCGCTGGTTGGGGACTGGAATGGAGATGGGATTTCAGATATTGGAGTTTTTCGCCCGGATACGCTCACCTGGTATTTGGATGAAGATTTTGACGGCCAATCCGATTTCGAATTCCAGCTTACTGGCATGCAGGCGACCGACATGCCATTGGCTGGTGACTGGGACGGAGATGGAGTGGATACAGCGGGCTATTTCCATCCTCAGGATTCCTCATGGCATCTCCGCAACAGCAACAGCAGCGGGGCTGAGGATTTATCCGTA
>DAOVFE010000458.1 GCA_030673085.1 Anaerolineales bacterium
CATCAGATCTTTCACGAATATTCGAGAGGTTCAAACAAATTGATAAAGCTCGCAAAAAAGGCAAAGTACAAGTATATGGCCTTGGGCTGGCGATTTCTCGAGAGATTGATCGGGCGCATGGCGGACGGTTAGAGGCTCAAAGTGTAGCGGGGTATGGCAGCCGTTTCAGTTTGTCGCTTCCAATTGTACAACCAGGTGATGAAACGTTGGTAAGTAGCCAGAGCTGAATTTATCCGGAGGTTATCCAATATTAAAATGGCAGAAAAAGAGAGATTAGAACGTGGATCAGTTATTATCTGGGTTATCTTAGCAATAATGGTTGTTATGTTTTGCTGTTTGTGCCTTTTTGCGTTCTTTTGCCGCGCATCGATGCCAGTACATGAGTGGGGTTCAACAGCCAGCGAAGATTATTCTCCTAAGCCGATTCCTATTCTTTCACAAGCAGAAGAGACACTGACCCTTCTTTTGTCTGTAGATGTGCCGATTGCCAATCCGATCTTGCTGGCCGAGCGCCTGCGAAAAATCGAGGACATTCCTCTTGTGCTGGCTGAATCAGCGAAGCCCATTCCGATAGGAAGTATTGAAAAATTTTGGGTATGCGATGTGGATATGGATACATTCTCTCAGATCGAGGCGGAATTAGCTTATGCCAGTGATCATGTCTATTTCTGGGTGGAGAGGGGGGTTGATTATGATCATAAGGATGCTAAAGAGCTCGTCGATGAGTTCGAGCGCCAGGCGTATCCAACCAATCGATCCTTCTTTGGAAGCGAGTGGTCGCCCGGCGTTGATGGCGATCCCCATCTCTATATCCTTTTTGCCGAAGGACTGGGAGACTCAGTTGCTGGCTATTATGCCTCGGTCGATGAATATTCTCCGCTGGTTCATGAATATTCCAATGGTCACGAAATGTTCTATATAAGCGCCGAGAATGTATTTCTGGACGATGAATTCACCGATGGCGTATTAGCCCATGAATTCCAGCACATGATTCATTGGTATCTCGACAGCAATGAAGATACCTGGATGAACGAGGGCTTTTCTGAATTAGCGTCTTTCCTTAATGGTTATGACGTTGGTGGATTTGATTATAGCTTTATAATCGAGCCCGACTCCGCACTCACACATTGGCCTTCTGAGCCGGGTCAAGCCGCCGCTAATTATGGTCAGGCATTTCTGTTTATGGTGTACTTTTTAGATCGATTTGGAAGCGAGATGAGCCGGGCACTAGTGGCCAGTCCGGCAAACGGATTGCATTCGATTGATCAAGTATTGGCGGCTGCGCATGTTATAGATCCTCTTAGCGGTGAGCCTATCTATGCGGATGATGTATACCGGGATCTTGGATTGACGCTATTATTAAAAGATGATTCCATCGCTGATGGCCGATATGTGATTCATGCATATCCTGAGAGCCCTCAAGTGTGGCCATACGACCAG